>CAQWMM010000079.1 GCA_948907985.1 uncultured Bacillota bacterium | reverse complement strand
CCGCTGCCCGAAAGCGAGCGCAGCACCGCTAGAGGCAAAATATCCGGCGGCAAGCCAAGCCGCGCCAACCAGGGCTGCAAACAGCCCAACAACAGCTCCATTGCGCCGCTGGCGCAAAAGACCTCAATCGCCACAAGCATCCCCAGCAGAAACGGCAGAATTTGCAGCAGCAAACGCAGGCCGCGCGAGGCCCCCTCGCAAAACACATTATAAACGTCCACGCCCTTAAATAAGGCGTAAAGCGGGGCCGCCAGCAACAAAAGCGGCACGGCCCACTGCGAGATTATCAGCATCTTCGGCCCCTCCACATTCTGATTAAAGCATGAGCCAACAGCCCCACCGCCAAACCGAAACACGAGGATAAAATGCAAAGCGGCAAAATCTCCGTCGGGTTGGCCGAACCGGCGCTGCTGCGCAGCGCAATCACCGTTGTGGGCAGCAAGGTTATCGCGCTGGTATTCAGCAAAAGCAAAGTTATCATGCTGTCCGAGGCCTCGTCCGGCCGGGGATTAAGACGCTGTAAATCCTGCATGGCCTGCAAACCAAAAGGAGTGGCGGCATTGCCCAGCCCCAGCAGATTAGCGCAAAAGTTAAGCACAATCCCGGAAAAGGCGGGGCTGTCCGCCGGCAATTCCGGAAAAAGCCGCCGCAACAAGGGCGCAAGCAGAGCCGCCAACTTTTGCAGCAAACCGCTTTTTTCCAAAAGCGCCAACACCCCCAGCCAAAGCATTAAAACCCCGGCCAAAGAGATAATTAAATTGATACTTTTGGCCGCGCCGGCAAAAGCGGCCTGTGTAACCAAATCAATATTGCCCTGCCAAGCCGCGGCAGCAAAGCCGGCCAACAACAAAAACAGCCAAACCAGATTAATCAAAACGGCGCACCTCCCAACCTGCTGTTTAAGCATATGAGAGATGCGCCGTAAAAAATGCAATATTTCTTTATCAGACGCCCTATTTAACCAATTTCAAGGGCGCATATTTCTGTATCAAAACTTTTATGCCCTGGCCGGGGAAAGCAATCGACAAAGAGGCGTCCTCGCCGCTGCCCTCAACCTTAACAACCACGCCCAGGCCAAACTTGGTATGCTGCACCTTATCGCCAATATTAATCAACTGCACGCCGGCCTCCGGCTGGGGCTCAAAGTTATGCTTGGCCCGGCTGACAAACAGCGAGGTAGTCGGCGGGGCGGCCTCGCGTTTAATCTCGGGCCGCTTATAGCTAAGGGTGTGCATATTCACCAATTCCGGCGGGATCTCGCCCACAAAACGGCTGGGCGGCAAATTGACATACTGGCCAAACAGGTTGCGGCGCATTGCCCGGGTGATAAACAAACGCTTCTTGGCGCGCGTCATCGCCACATAGCAAAGCCGGCGCTCTTCCTCCATATCGTCCTCGTCGGTCAGCGCCCTGGCATGCGGGAAAATCTTTTCCTCCAGGCCAATCATAAACACCACCGGGAACTCCAACCCCTTGGCGGCGTGCATAGTCAGCAAGGTAACGCTGCCGTCGTCGTCGTTATAGCTGTCCGTATCGGTAATCAAAGCCAGACGCGCCAAAAAATTCTCCAACGTGGGGGCGTTATCCTCGGCGTCGTCAAATTCATCAACCCCGGCCAGCTGCTGCGCCTCCTGCATAGAATTAACAAAATCCACCGCCGAGGCGGCAAATTCCCGCAAATTCTCCATACGCGTTTCCGCAGTTGTAGGGTCCTGCTTTTCCAGATATTCAAAATAGCCGGTTTC
>CAQWMM010000078.1 GCA_948907985.1 uncultured Bacillota bacterium | reverse complement strand
CTGACCGGGGCGACTCGCTATCGCCGGATTGGCCCCTCTATTTTCCAAAAGTAGTATATTTAGCGGAAAGGCGGCGATGATTGTCGTGATGCCGATGGATAGTAATCGGAGAATCCGAGTTTTAGTAGTTGATGACTCCATGTTGGCCCGCAAGCTGATTATGGAGGGCTTAAGCAAGTATCCAAAAATAGAAATTGTTGGTTACGCGATCAACGCTATGGACGCTAAGCGTAAATTAGCCCAACTGAATCCTGATGTTATGACCTGCGATGTGCAGATGCCGGGCATGAGCGGCATAGAGCTGCTTAAGGAATTGATTCCGGAGAACCCGCTGCCGGTGGTGTTGGTGTCGTCGCTGAACCTGCGGGTGTTTGACGCTCTGCATGCCGGAGCGGTGGATTTTGTGCGCAAACCGGACGGCACCCAAAGCCCGGAGGCTTTTATTCAGTCGTTGGCGCAAAAAGTGGTGGTGGCGGCTAACTCTAAAGTGCGCCGGCCGAGAGTGGCGGTCGAAACTGCGGTTGCGCCGGCTGCCAAATTGGGGGTTAACAAACAGATTGTTATTGGGCTGGGAGCCTCTACAGGCGGAACCGAGGCCACGCTGGAAGTGTTGAAGCGCCTGCCGGAGGATATTCCGGGTATGATTATTGTACAGCATATGCCAACCGGATTTACCAGTATGTACGCCGAGCGGCTTAACCGCCTTTGTGCAATGGAGGTGCGCGAGGCTAAAAACGGTGATGAGGTGCGGCCTGGTTTGGCGCTTTTAGCGCCGGCTGATTACCAATGCCGTATTCAGCGAACCCCTGCCGGCGGCTACTTTGTGCGGGTGGCGCCGGGAGATAAGGTCAGCGGGCACCGGCCCTCGGTTGACGCATTGTTTATGTCTATGGCGGAGCAGGTGCGCTGCCAGATGGTTGGTATTATTATGACCGGTATGGGCGCGGACGGTGCGGAGGGTTTGTTAGCAATGCGGCGCAAGGGCGCGTTCACCATCGGTCAGGATCAAAAATCCTGCGTGGTCTATGGTATGCCGGGCGTTGCCTATAAAATCGGCGCAGTCTGCGAGCAGGCCAGCTGTGAGAATATTGCTAATGTTTTGATGCGTTATTTAAAAACAAAAGGATAAAACTGGTGCAAGACGGAGTAAGCCTGGCGCTCAGGTAATGCGGGCAGAGGGCAAGCTAACCGAATAATAAAAATGAAAACGAAGGAGAATTTGCAATGAATTTCAAAAATTTGAAAGTCAAAAACAAAATTACAATTACGGTTATCGGCATTGCCATTTTAGCAAGCATTTCCGGCATTGTCAGTGTGTTCATGATGAGCAGTATTCAAAAAGAGTATAATTATGCTCTGGAAAAGTTTGGCTTTGCACAGGGCGACGTTGGTATGGTTATGGGTACTCTGGCGCAGTTGGACGGCGAAGTTCATGACGCTGTCAGCTTTTTGGACGGCGACGCCAGCAAGGCGGCGTCAACCAAGATGGCTTCCTTGGTTGCGACGATTAACGAGTATATGACCAAGGTGGAGGAGAGTTTGGTTTCTGACGCCAGCCGCGCTACTTTTAATGACGCGAAAAACGCCTGGGCCAGCTATCAGTCTGTGTGTCAGAATTTAATAGAGAGTTCTTTGGGCGTAACTGACAGTGAATTTGTCGCGGCGGCCCAAAGCCGTTTGCTGAACGACTTGGATCCATACTATGACAGAATGTATAATAATATGGCCTCTTTGATGGATTTGAAAGTACAGCAGGGCGACGACGAGCAGGAACAGGCCGCGCAAACAGTTTTGATGAGTGTTATCATTGTAATTGTACTGGTTTTGGTTGCCCTGCTGTTGGGGCTGTTTATGTCCGGCAAAATTTCCAATGGCATTGCCAAGCCGCTGGCTCTGTGCGTTAAACGTTTGCAGGATTTGGCCCATGGCGATCTGCACTCGCCGCTGCCAGAGGTGGACAGCAAAGATGAAATTGGCGATATGGTTGAGGCCTCCCGTCTGGTGGTTGGCGATTTGACAACGGTTATTAAGGATATTGAATATCTGTTGGGCGAAATGGCCGAGGGCAACTTTGATATTAAATCCCGCAACCGGGACGCTTATATTGGCGATTTGCAGCCGGTTCTGCTGGCAATC
>CAQWMM010000077.1 GCA_948907985.1 uncultured Bacillota bacterium | reverse complement strand
GCCTCGGCCGCCGCCGCCGCAAGCTCCACGCAACGCTCAAAATCCATTCCGGCGTTCTGATAAGCCAAAAAACCGCCCTCCTGTAAGGTTTCAGCAATGCGCGGGGCTGTCTGACCGACTAAAATCACCTGCTTAACTTTTTCTTTAATCAAAGGCAGCAACGGGCGAAAATCAGATTTTTTTTCATAACCGCCTAAAATCAACACCGTAGGCCGGGTGCAGGCCCGCAAAGCCATAATGGTTGAATCCGGATTAGTACCCTTGGAATCGTTAATATAAAGAACGCCGCCAAATTCGCCCACCGGCTCCTGCCGATGCTCCACCCCCGGAAAGGTTTGCAAGGCGCCGCGCACCTGCTGCGGCGAAACGCCAGCCAAAAGTGCCATGGCCGCCGCCGCCAAGGCGTTTTCCAGATTATGCGGCCCCTTGATCAGAATTTCGTCAGCCGGCATCAGCTCAATTTCCGCTCCCTGCCAGCGCCAAAGCAGTCTGCCATCCAAGGCCAGCATACCCTCCGCCAAATCCGCCTTACGGCTGAAAAACACAACCGTACCGCTAAGCTGCCCGGCATAGGCTCTTACAGCCTCGTCATCATAATTTAAAACCGCAAAATCCGCTTTAGTCTGATGGGCAAAAATTTTGGTCTTGATCGCGCCATAATTTTCCATGGTACCATGCCGGTAAAGATGATCTGGCGTCAGGTTCAAAAAAGCGGCAATATGCGCTTTGAAATCCTGCGCGGTTTCCAGCTGAAAGCTGGAAAGCTCCGCCACTATGCAGTCCTCCGCCGGCAGGCTCTCCACATTATTAACCATTGGCGCGCCAATATTGCCGCCCAGTAAAATCCCCCGTCCGGCCTGCTGCAATATGTAGGCCAACAGGCTGGTGGTGGTAGTTTTGCCGTTGGTGCCGGTGATCGCCAAAAATGGATTATGGCTGAACTGATAGGCCAATTCCAGTTCACCAAGCAAAGGAACCCCCGCCTGTTGAAGAGCCTGCACAGTGGGAATATCCAGCGGCACCCCCGGGCTGATCACAGCCAGCTGGTAAGCAGCCGCCGCCGCGCCCTCCGGCATCGCGCCCAACTTCAGCTCTACGCCGGCAATCGCCGCCAGGCCGTCCAATTCCGCAGAGGTTTTATTATCTGTTAAAGTAACCTTGGCGCCCTTAGCCGCCAAAAAAACGGCCGCAGCCTGCCCGGAAAGCCCAGCGCCAATCACCAGGGTTCTTTTATCACGCAAATTCCGCAAAACTTCTAACATTAAAGAATATCTCCTTATTTTTTATCCGCTTTATTTAAACATATTGAGCAGAGGATTTTTTATGCCGTCTTTTTAACTCATGGCCAAAAGCAGCAGCCCTAAAAGCACGGCCAGAGCCGCAGCCGCCCAGAATGTCCGCACAATACGAACCTCTCCCCAGCCGCACATTTCAAAATGATGATGCAGAGGGCTCATCTTAAACACCCGCCGGCCAAAAACCTTAAAGCTGAATACCTGAATAACCACCGACAACGCCTCCACGATAAAGACCAAACCAAGCAGCAAAAACACGACTTCTGTTTTGGTAAGAATAGCCAAAGCAAAAACCGCCGCGCCCAGGGCCAAAGAGCCGGTATCACCCATAAAAACCCTGGCCGGATATTTATTATAAACCAAAAAGCCCAGTAATCCACCAGCCAAAGCCGCTGAAGTCATTGCCAGCGCCTGATAATTAAGCCCGGCCACCGGCGGCTGCAAAACAGCCGTCAGACAAATCAGCAAATAGCCCAGCAATACTAAAAAACTGATGCCGCCGGCCAGACCGTCCAGGCCGTCGGTTAAATTAACCGCATTGACAATAAACACCATATAAGTGGCCAGCAAAGGATAATAAGCCCAGCCGAGTTCCAGCTTATAACCAGTCAACGGAAAAATAATATCTGTTCCGCGGCCCAAAATTTGTTCTGCCAGGTAAATAAAACCAAAAGCGAAGATAAATTGCAGCAACAGCTTTTGTTTGGCCGTCAACCCCAGCGAGCGGTGCAGCATAACAATAATGCCGTCGTCGACAAAGCCAATCAGGGCAAAAAGCAGCACTGTGCCAACAAACAAGCCCACCACCGGCGTTTTTTCCGCTAAAAACAACGACACCAATACAAAAGGCAGCAGAAAAATCACTCCGCCCATCGTGGGCGTGCCCGATTTCTGTAAATGGCGCTTGGGGCCGTCCTCGCGAATGGTTTGTCCAAATTTAAGCACCCGCAGCCCGGCAATCAAAACCGGGCCAATC
>CAQWMM010000076.1 GCA_948907985.1 uncultured Bacillota bacterium | reverse complement strand
GTGCCCTCCGGCATAGCCGCCGTAATCGCCACCAGACGCGGCTCGGCCTCGGCCAGGGCCGTCAACTGTTCGGCAAAGCAATCCGTCCAGCTAGGCGGCTTGGGCGGCGTTTCGCCGCTGGCCAAATCAAAGCTGCCAACCCCATGGAACTTGGTGGGGTTCTGCTCGGCGGGCTTATAGCCCTTGCCCTTTTGCGTAATCACATGGATCAAAACCGGCTTTTCAATCTGCCCGGCCAGGCTCATGGTTTCCAGCAGGTCGCCGATATTGTGGCCGTCCACCGGCCCCAGATAAACAAAGCCCATTTCCTCAAAAACCACGCCGCGCACCAGAAAATACTTGACCGCGTCGCGGAAACGCTCCAGACCGAAGAAAAACGACCGGCCCAAACCCTTGCGCTTTAACAAAAACTGCGTCAGCCTGTCCTTCAGGTGGCGGTAGCGCTTGTTAGAGCGCAGGCGAGTCAGATATTTACTCATCGCGCCCACGTTTTCGGCAATCGACATCTCGTTATCGTTCAGAATGACCGTAATCGGCGCTTTCAAATCACCGCCATGGTTCAGGGCCTCATAAACCATGCCGCCGCTCATCGCCCCGTCGCCAATCACCGCAAAAACCCTTTTTTTCTGCCCCAACAACCTGGCCGCCTGGCTAATCCCCACCGCCACCGAGATTGAAGTGCTGCTGTGGCCGGCCACATAAGCGTCCGCCTGGCTCTCATATGGCTTAGGAAAACCGCTCAATCCGTCCAGCCGGCGCAGGGTAGCGAACTGTTCCCGCCGGCCGGTCAGCAGCTTGTGGGCGTAACATTGGTGCCCGACGTCCCAGACGATTTCGTCCGGGCCGGGGGCCAAATCCAAGTGATAATGCAGAGCAATCGTCAACTCCACAATCCCCAGGTTAGAGGCCAAATGCCCGCCGTTTTGGCTGACAACGCGCAGAATTTCCTGACGCAATTCATCGGCCAAAATTTCCAGCTGAACTTTATTCAATTTTTTTACGTCCGCCGAGCTGTTAATTTGCTCTAAAACAACCATTGTTTCTGATTTTTCTTTCTAATTTATATCGCTAATTTATATAATTATTTTCTCTTGGTTTTTATTTTTTATGATTATTTATCAAAAATATCCTTAAGGAACGGCCTGTTTAGCGTTTTTTGCTGTAAGCGCGCAGAACCTCCGGCCAATCCAGCAGCCGGCCCACGTTAAAAATAATATCGTCGGCCTTATCAATAGCAAAGCTTTTGCCCAGCGCCTTACCGGCAACAGTTATCGCGGCAATACAACCGGCAATGCCTACGCTGATCAGCATACCCCGCGTGCCGCCGGCCGTTGTCAGAACCGCGGCCAGGGCGGTGCCGATACCGCCGGAAACCGTGCCGCAAATATCGCCGATAACGTCGTTGCAAATATTAGCCACCCGGCTGGCGTTTCTGGTCAGCGCCAGCGCCTTTTTGGCGCCGGGTATTTTGCGGGAGGCCTTGGCGTTCAGGTGGGTTTGGCCGCAGACCGAAACAGCGGTGCCGATAATATCAAAAAACACGCCCACCAAAACCACCAGCATCAACACCACAAAGCCCAGCCAAAAAGAATCCATATTGGCCAACACATAGCTGGAAACCATTGAAATCAGGCATGCACAAAAAAAAGTGCTGACGAAAACCACCAATGTGTAAACGGCCGCACTGTTCTGCTTGTTATTCACTTTACCGCCAGCTTTGGCGGGAGGTTTTTTTTCTGACAAAATTTTTTCACTCCAAAAAATTTTTTTAATCTTTATAAAAAAGAATATGTGACAATCGCCAGGTAAACTTTATGGCTTAGGTCTGGCAAGGTTTCCTACTGGCCGCGCCACCGCGTCGCCGCTGTGGCGGTTCCCCCTTACGGGCCAATCCGGGGCGTTACCGCGCCCGGCGCCAAATCACCACTTAGTCCATACTATAATCCCTAACGACATCAGTCTAGGAGCTTTCCTCAACGCCGCAACCACACTTTTAGCCTCTTTTGCAGCCATGGTTTCATCAAGGTCTCCGCCGGTCTGGTCAAACCGGTCAGGCCCTGGTTTTAGCCCCTAAAAAAGAGGGAATCCACCACGTCCACTCAAGGCAGGCTACGCTGCACCCAGCATTTAACCGAATGCAGGTTCAATCCCAAGCCATAGTTATCATGCCCGACCAAAGACATCTCCCCACGCACTTGGGTCTCCACGGAAATTGGGTCGGCTTCCGCATGCCGTTGCAGAGCGCCCAAAAACCTTAACTCCCACTACCAGCCCCCGACTGGGCGTCAGAAGCCAGCACCAGAAACTTCATCGATGTGCCCTTAACGGATTTTTAGCCCCGTCTTCAAAATGCAGTGCGACGACTAGAATACTGCGTCACATATTATTGCATATTATATCATACTAAAAATGCTTTGTCAACTTTTTATTTTCACCATTGCAAAAAATCCTCCGCCAGCTCAATGCTCCCGCCGGCAGAAATTGTCAGCAGCAAAAAACTGCAAGCCGCCTCCAAAGAGGCCTTTTTTTGCAGCCAGGCCTCGGCCGCCCGATACAAACGCCGCCGCTTATCCGCGCCCACCGCCTCGGCCGGCGCCACCCGACTGTCCGCGCCGCGATATTTAACCTCCACAAAATATATTATGCCATTTTTGCGGCAGATTATGTCAATCTCGCTGCCTGCGCCCCGAAAGTTGCGCTGCAAAATTGCATAGCCCTGCGCCTGCAAAAAGGCCG
>CAQWMM010000075.1 GCA_948907985.1 uncultured Bacillota bacterium | reverse complement strand
ACGGCCAGGATTACACCCCCGGCCAGGACATTGAAATCGGGCAGGCGTTAGACAAAATCGCCGCCGCCCGGGAAATGCCCAAAACCTCGCAACCAACGCCCCACGCCTATCAGCAGGCTTTTCAGCAGACGGCAGCGTCTGACGGCGAAGTCTTTTGCCTGACTCTTTCCTCGGAGCTATCCGGCAGCTATAACTCCGCCAATCTGGCGGCGCAGTCCAGCGCCGGGCCGGTGCACACCTATGACACCCGAGTCGGTTCCTTTGCCCAGGGTTTTCAGGTAATGCTGGCCGCGCTGCTGAGCGAGCAGGGCAAAACTGCGGCCGAAATCACCAACGCTTTGCGAGAGTATTACAGAAAATCCAGTATTGTGGTAATTTTGGAAAAATATGATAACGCTATTAAAAGCGGCCGGGTTAACAAATACGCCGGCAAAATCATCGAAAAGCTGAATATCCGGGGCATTATTGAGGTGCTGGAGGGCAAGGTGGTAATTGTGGATAAGGCCCGCGGCGCCGACAAAACTTTCCAGAAAATGCTGGAACGCATTGCCAGCAAGGCCGAGGACTTCTCGCAAATGGTAATCGGCATAGCCCACTTCAACAATCCGGAAATGGCCGAAAAATACCGCACCGCGCTGGCCGAGCTGCTGCATCCCGCCAAAATCTATGTGGGGCTGATCAACCCCACAATCGGCGTATACTGCGACAAAGGCGGCATTGTAATCAGCGTCGCCCCCAACCCCTATACTTTCGCTTAACAACTTTCAGGAGGTAGTCTATGACTCAGGCATTTGATAAACAATCCCCTAACCGGCCGCTCTCCTACGCCGAATTTTACCAGGCTAATCAGCAGGATACCTTAAAAAGAGAATATCTTAACGGCCAAACCGTAATTATGCAATCCCCAAACGCCTGGCATCAGGCAGTGGTTATGGAAATAACCCTGGCTTTCGGTGAGTTTTTGCGTGATAAACCCTGCCGTTTTTGGCCAAGCCGGGATGTTCACCTGCAAATTGGCGCCCAGGATTTTCTTTATGTTCCAGACGGGCTGGCGCTTTGCGACGCCACCAAAGATGACGGGCAGACTATTCATGGCGCGCCGGATTTTGTGCTGGAGGTTTGGTCTCCCGGCAATTCATCATTTGAACGCCGGCAAAAAATCCGCAACTACCAGTTGGCCGGCGTAAACGAAATTTGGGAAATTACCGGTTCGGAAGATTTTGCAACCTGTGTTAAGTACGTTAAACAATCAGATAACGATTACGCCGCCCGAATCTGCTTCTTTGATGAAGTTTTACAGTCCAGCACCTTTGCTGGCTGCACAGTAGATTTAAAAAATCTGGTTAAAAATTTTTAATCTGCCTGTTCCCGCCCAAAACCGTAATAACTGCCGGTGCGCATATTTATAATTTCCAGACGGTCGGCGTCGCCGACAATAAAACCAAAATAGGCCGTCAGCCATTCGCCGGTCAGCTGCTCCTGCCCGGCCAACATATAGGACTTATTATCACAGGAAAAGCAAATGAAATTATCCAAACTGTAGTCCGAATCAAACTGCGCCTGCTGGCTAATCAGTAAATCCACCCATTCCCGGGTATGCCCGTATTCCGACAACTCGTCGGTCTGCGACAAGTCGTCAACCAGATAATCGACCGCCGCCGCGCCCAGCCGCACTGTGTAATCACCGGCGTAATAGTAATCGTCGGTAACCTCCTTATCCTGATACCAGCTAAAACTGCCGTCTTCCCGGAAAACCCACTGCGAACCATCATTATCAGCAATCCAGGAGGTTCCCGCCAACGGATCTGCCGCCGCTTTTTCGCCGTCGGAACAGCCGGCCAGGCAAAACGACAACGCCGCCAACAGCAGATAAGCAACTATTTTCTTCATTATAAATCTCCCCTTTTATAACTTAATTATTGTGTTTATTCGCCGGTTTACGGCAAAATCCTTTTATAAAGAACGAGGTTAACTATTATGAGCAAAAAAATTGCGGTAATGACCGCCATGACCGAAGAAATGGAGCCGCTGCGCGCCAATTTACAAACCGAAGAAGTTTTTCAGAACAAAGTCGTCCACATCTGGCAGGCAGATAATCTGCTGCTTTTGCAGGCCGGCATCGGCAAGGCTAACTCTGCGGCGGCCACAGCGCTTTTGCTTCAGCTCTTTGCCCCCGCCGCTCTGATTAATATTGGTTCGGCCGGCGGTTTTTCCAACCGGCTGCATTTTGGCGATGTGGTGGTAGCCGAAGAAACGCTGTACAGCGACGTCGACGCAACCTGTTTCAACTACCGGCTGGGGCAGGTGCCGCAAATGCCGCCCGCCTATCCCGCCGACGCCGGGCTTTTGGCGCTGGCCAGAACGATTGCCGAACAACCGGAATTTGCCGGCCTTATCCACTTTGGGCAGGTGCTGACCTCCGACAGCTTTATGAGCAGCCCCCAGCTGGCCGACCGCTTGCGCCAAACCTTTCCGCAGGCGCTGGCCTCGGATATGGAAGCCGCCGCCGCCGCCCAGATTGCCTACACTTTCGGCACGCCTTTTTTAAATCTGCGTTCCATTTCTGATATTGCCGGTCAACAGGCCGCGCAAAGCTTTGACGATAATTTGGATTTAGCCGCCAATCGAGCGGTCAGCTTTTGCCTGGCCATGCTGAAAAAGCTGCTTTAAGCAGCCGCCAACATATGGCAAGCCCTTGGAGTTTCCAAACTGCTCCAAGGGCTTGTTTTCTGCTTATCTGCCGCCTTGGCCCACACTCTACACTAAACTATCCCAAAAATTTCTCTAAACGATTTATATGCTTGATATTTGCGGCAAATAATATTTATAGTATATAACACTCGTCAATAAATATCAATAGTATATTTAATCTTATAATTAATATTTGTAGTATAGATATAAGATTTTTTTTAACTTTTCAGATAAGTTTAAATTGAGGGATAGCCATGTCAGAATTAAGCAAACAAATCGGCGAGCGTCTGCGCTCCCTGCGCCTGGCGGCCGGCCTGACACAGGAGCACCTGGCCGAACGCGCCGACCTGCACACAACCTATATCGGCCAGTTGGAACGTGGCGAGAAAAACGCCACCGTTGAGAGTATCTGCAAGCTGGCTGCGGCTCTGCAAGCGCCGCCGGCACAGATATTCGCCCACCTGCCGCTGCCGCAAAGCCCGCCCAGTCCCGCCGAAGAAATTTATCAGCTGGTGCAGGAATGTTCGCCGCGCGAGCAAAAGGCCCTGCTGGCGCTTTTGCGGCAAATTATTGAATACCGGCGGATGTAAACGCCAATTTGACAATTCATCTCTAACAGTCCTATAATCGAATTAAAAAACAACAATAAATCAACCAGCTACGACCTTAAAAGGCGCAACTGGTTGATCTCATTTATCTAATGTCGCTATACTCTAAAATTGTATCCATTATTTCTGATGAGCGCCGGTGCGCAGAATCCAACTGCGCTATACAAATTATCAAAGCGCTTGCCGGTTCGGCAATTTCCATATCCTGC
>CAQWMM010000074.1 GCA_948907985.1 uncultured Bacillota bacterium | reverse complement strand
GGACTATCCTAATATGGAAGCTGTATACGCATATAGTAATTTTATGATGGGTACTTTGGCAACCGTAATTGGTATGGGCGGCGTATTTATTATTCTGGCCATTTTGACCTTTACCACTTGGCTGCTGAATAAGGTTGTGGATCAACTTGTTCCCGACGCCCCGAAACCGGCGGCTCCGGCTGCTGCGCCGAAGGCTGCTGCACCTGCTGCCGCGCCTGCTCCGGCTGCTAAAAACAACGCCAAAATTGCCGCTATTGTTGCTGCGGTAACCATGGCTATGGGTTCTACCGAGCTGAAATTTAAAGCTATTGAAAGAACTGGCGCTCCGCTGCTGCCTTGGGCTGCTGCCGGCAACGGCAATATTATGGGTGACCGTGCCAGACTTACTGAAGGAGGAAATAGATAATGCGTAAGTTTAATGTTACTGTTAACGGTGAAACATTTGCTGTAGAGGTTGAAGATGCTGGCTCCGTAGCTTCTGCTCCGAGAGCTGCTGCTCCTGCTGCTGCCCCGGCTGCTGCACCTGCTCCGGCTCCGGCCGCTGCTCCGGCTCCGGCTGCTGCTCCGGCTCCTAAGGCTGCCGCCGCTGGCGACATCACCAGCCCTCTGCCGGGCACCATTTTGAAAGTGAACGTATCTGCTGGTCAGTCTGTTAAAGCCGGCGATGTTCTGGTAATTCTGGAAGCTATGAAGATGGAGAATGAAATTATGGCTCCTGCCGACGGCACAGTTACCGCTGTACACGTTGCTCAGGGCGCTACTGTTCAATCTGGCGATCCTCTGGTATCCATGTAATTGCTGTGCAATTATGAAAAATTTAATCTGGATATAGGAGGGAAAGCTTGTGGAAATTATCAGTGCTGCTCTTGCTGATTTTTATAAGAGTACATCTTTCGCGATTTTCGACTGGAAAGCCGGCGTGATGATTTTGATTGCCTTGCTGTTTATGTATCTGGCAATTAAAAAAGGTTTTGAGCCTTTGCTGTTAGTTCCGATTTCCTTCGGTATGCTGTTGGTTAACATTCCCGGCAGCGGCGTTATGCTTGAACCTACCCTGGCTTTTGATGCTGAAGGCCATACTGTTGTAAGTGAAATTGGTGGTATGTTGTACTACCTGTATCAAGGCGACCACTTGGGCGTTTTCCCGCCTCTGATGTTCTTGGGCATTGGCGCCATGACTGACTTCGGTCCGGTTTTGGCTAACCCGAAGAGTTTGATCTTGGGCGGCGCTGCTCAGTTCGGTGTGTTTATCGCATTGTGGGGCGCTTTGATGCTGGACGAATATGTACCTGGCGTACATTTCAACTTTGCTGAGGCTGCTTCTATTGGTATCATCGGTGGTGCTGACGGCCCGACTTGTATTTACCTGTCCGGCAAATTGGCTCCGCACTTGATGGGCCCAATCGCCGTTGCCGCGTACTCTTACATGGCAATGGTACCGATTATTCTGCCGCCTGTAATGAAAGCTTTGACTACCAAAGCGCAGCGTCAGATTGTTATGAAACAGCAAAAGCCGGTTAAAAAATTAACCAAGATTTTGTTCCCGATTGTTAACACAATCGTTGTTTCCATGATTGTTCCTTCTGCCTCCTCTTTGATTGGTATGCTGATGCTCGGCAACCTGTTCAAAGAATCCGGCTGTGTAGACCGTCTGTCTGATACTGCTCAGAACGCTTTGTGTAACATTGTTACCATCTTCCTGGGTACTTCTGTAGGCGCTACAACTGAAGGCAGATTGTTCTTGACCACTCAGACTATCTCCATCTTTGTATTGGGCGTATTCGCGTTCGCTATGGCTTGCGCCGGCGGCGTTGTAGTTGCTCATATCATGAACCTGTTCCTGAAAGAAAAGCTCAACCCGTTGATCGGTGCTGCTGGCGTATCTGCTGTACCTATGGCTGCTCGTGTAGCTCAAAAAGTAGGTCAGAAAGATAACCCTGCTAACTTCCTTTTGATGCACGCAATGGGCCCGAACGTAGCAGGTTGTATCGGTACCGCTGTTGCGGCTGGTATTCTGCTGACGTTGAACGGTGTTTTCTTGGCATAGTCTATGCTTGCGTTAAGATTGAAAAAGTCGCTCCACAAGGGGCGACTTTTTTTGTGTGTGAACACTTAGCGATTAGCAAGGCCGTAGGCCGAGTGGGAGCTTAGTGAAACGAAGTGAACCCAGTTTACAGGGGGTGAACACATCCATTTGACTTTAGTCAAATGGAATCCTAAAAACACTTAGCGATTGGTAAGCCGCAGGCGATTTATTACTGTAAAAAAATATATTTTTTTTGCAAATAAGTATAGCTTTTTGTTAAAGTATATGTTATAATTTACTTTGTTGATTTAATGTGATAAAGTGAAATAAAATATTAAAATTATAGTTGTGTAAGCCAGGATTTTATTATATAATATTAAAGTATGTTAGGAGATGAGATTGCCATTGGATTTGAATTTTACAATGCGCAGGCCGGAAGATAAGGTTATGCTGGCCCTGCGCAGGTTATATGAACTGTTTGGTTATCGTAAATATAAGGTGAGTAATTTTGAGGAATACAGCCTGTATTTGCAGTATAAAAGTTTTTTGTCGGGAGAGAAAATTCTTAGTTTCACCGATTTGGACGGCCGGCTTTTGGCTCTACGTCCGGATGTAACGTTGAGTATCATAAAAAACGCTCATGATAATGAAACCGCCAAGGCCTACTATATTGAAAAAGTATATCGCGAAAGCAAGGAGAGCAATACCTTTAAGGAAATTAATCAAATGGGCCTGGAATTTATGGGCAAGGTTGATGCGTATGCCCTGGCGGAAACGGTCTTTCTGGCTCAACAGTCTTTAGAAATTTGCTCGGCTTGTGCTGACGGTCAGGATGAGCTGGATTATATTTTGGAACTTGGGCATATGGGTTTTGTGATGGGCTTGCTGGAGAAATTGGAACTGCTGCCTAATGAACGCGATGAGGTGATTGAGTGTTTGTCGGCTAAAAGTACGCATCGTCTGCGTGTGGCCATGCAGGATATGGGCTTATCCAATGCTGATCAGCAGCGTTTGTTGTGTTTGCTGGATTTGGCCGGTTCACCGGCGGAGGTATTGCCGCGAGCGGAGGCCATTTGCAGCGGCAAGAAAATGCAGCAGGCTTTACAGGAATTGGCTAATGTTTATCAGGCTTTGGACGAACAGGCGCAAAAGCATATTCGCCTGGATTTTAGCCTGTTAAATGCAACGGAATTTTACGACGGGATTTTGTTTAGTGGCTATTTGGCCGGTTTACCGCGGCCGGTGTTGGCCGGCGGGCGCTATGACAGCATGATGAATAAGCTGGGGCACGATTTGGACGCTGTCGGTTTTGCCGTATATTTGGACGATTTAGAACGTTTACCCAAGGCGGCGCAGGAATATGATATTGACGTTTGGCTGCAAGCCGCGCCGGATTATTCGGAGGACACAACCGGACTTTTGGCAGCGGCGCGCCGCTTGACCGAGCAGGGAATCAGTGTGCGCGTGGCCGCTGAATTGTCGCCGGGGGTGCGTGCCAAACAGCATCTACTTTATCAGGGCGGGGAGGCGCTGGCCGAATGTTGAATATAGCTTTGCCCAAGGGGCGTTTGGGCGATCAGGTTTATGAGCTGCTGGATAGTGTCGGCTATGCCTGCCGGGATATTTATTTGGATAACCGGCAGCTGGTGTTTGAGAATCAACAAACCGGTGTGCGCTACTTTCTGGTAAAGCCCAGCGATGTGGCTATTTATGTGGAACATGGCGCGGCTGACGTGGGCATTGTCGGAAAAGATATTTTGTTGGAAAGCCACGCAGACGTTTATGAGCTGTTGGATTTACATTTGGGAAAATGTCGGGTTTGTGTGGCCGGCCCGCAGAATTACCGGGAAGATGTGGAGCGCCGGCTGCGTGTAGCCACTAAATTTGTCAACATCGCTAAGGGTTATTATGCATCGATTAATCGCGAAATTGAAATTATCAAGCTAAATGGCAGTATCGAG
>CAQWMM010000073.1 GCA_948907985.1 uncultured Bacillota bacterium | reverse complement strand
ATCACCGTCGGCACGCCGGTGTCCCGGCAGCGGCGGCAAAAATCCGCCGTTTGCAGCTCGGTTTCTTCCAACCAGCCGGCAACCGCCACCCGCCCGGCGCGCGCGTCAACGCCAACCACAATTTGGCCCGGGTACCTGGCGGCCATCCGCTCCACGAAAGCAAAATTCCGCACCGCCACGGTACCCAGAATAACCCGCCATACGCCCAAATCCAGATACTTTTTAATCCGCTCCTCGGTGCGAATCCCGCCGCCAACCTCGACACGCATTTTACAGCCGTTAACCAGGCGCTCAATCGCCGCGAAATTAGCCAGCGTACCGTCTTTGGCTCCGTCCAGATCAACCACATGCAAATAATTCGCCCCCTGGCTGGCAAATTCCTGCGCCACCGCCAAAGGATCGTCGCTATATACCTGCATTTGCTGATAATCCCCTTTGGTCAGGCGCACCACCTTGCCGCCGGATAAATCAATCGCCGGAAAAATCTCCATAAAAACCTCCTGCCTGTTTTCTGCCGCCAAATTTTAAATCTCCGCAAAAGCCCGCAGCAGACGCAACCCCGCCGCACCGCTCTTTTCCGGGTGGAACTGGGTTCCCCAAACCGAACCGCGGCTGCTCCGCACCACCCCCGTAACCGGCAAACTGTAATCAGAAACCGCCAGGGTATTCTCTGCACAGTTTTTGGCATAGTAACTATGCACATAATATACAAACTCGCCATCCTTAAAATACTTAAACAAAGGATCCGGGTGCAGTATTTTCAGGCTGTTCCAGCCAATATGCGGCACTTTCAGCGTTTGATCCGCCAAATCGGGCTGCAAGGCCTCCACCGTACCGGGCAGCAGCCCCAGCCCCTGATGCTCGCCATATTCAAAGCCTCGTTCAAACAAAAGCTGCATCCCCAGGCAAATGCCCAGCAACGGTTTACCCGCGCCGGCCAAATCCTGTACCACTGCAAACAGGCCGCTTTCGCGCAGCTTGGCCGCCGCATCGCCAAAAGCGCCCACGCCTGGCAGAATAATCCGCTCGGCTGCTTTCAACTCCCGCTCGTCCGCCGTAACCTTAACCTCAATCCCTAAATAACGCAGCGAGCTGGACAGAGAGAACAAATTGCCCACGCCATAATCAATAATTGCCACCGCCATAGCCTAAATCACTCCCTTAGTGGAGGGTATTTTGTCGATATTAGCCGTATCAAACGTCGCCGCCTGACGCAGCGCCCGAGCCACCGCCTTAAACTGCGCCTCAATAATATGGTGGCAATTATGCCCGGCCAACAGGCGGCAGTGCAGAGTTATCCCCGCATTGCGCACCAAGGCCTGCCAAAATTCTTCGGCCAGCTCGGTATCAAAATCGCCCACTTTGGCCGCCGGCATTGCCACATCATAAACCAGATATGGCCGGCCGCTGACGTCCACAACCGCCAGCGCCAGCGCCTCGTCCATAGGCAGCATTTGCTGGCCATAACGCTTAATCCCGCGCATATCGCCCAGCGCCAGGCGCAGCGCCTGGCCCAGAACAATACCCACGTCCTCCACCGTATGGTGATAATCAACCTGTGTATCGCCATGCGCCGTAATTTTTAAACCAAAGGCGCTATGTGCAGCAAAAAGTTCCAGCATATGATTTAAGAAACCACAACCGGTGTCAATCTGATAATCGCCGCCGTCCAGGTTCAACAGTAATTTTATTTGCGTTTCTTTTGTATTGCGCTCCAGCTCGGCCTCCCGCATCTAACGCACCTCCAGCATAATTTCAGCCATCGCCAGCAACAGGCGTTTCATCTCTGCCGGCGTGCCAATGGTTATCCGCACAAAATCCCGAATCCGCGGCTCGTCAAACCAGCGTACCAGAATACCTTTTTTCTTCAGCTCCCGATAAATCAACTCGCCGGAAAGCCTGCTGTGCCGCGCCAGCACAAAATTTGCCAGACTGGGCAAAACCTGAAAGTCCAGACGCGTTAATTCTTCGGTTGTCTGCTTTCTTGCCAGCATAATTTTTTGGCAGCACTCCTGAAAATAGGCCTTGTCGCGCATAGCTTCCGCCGCCACCGCCAAAGAAACCCGATTGAGATTATAGGGATTAAAAGAAAATTTTATGGTGTTCAAATCAGCGATAACCTCGGGCCGCCCCAAAGCCAGACCAACCCTGGCCCCTGCCAGGCAGCGGCTTTTGGATAAGGTTTGCACCACCAGCAGATTTGCATATTTAGGCAGCAGCGCCGCCGCGCTTTCGCCGCCAAAATCCACATAGGCCTCGTCCACAATCAGCATATCGTCAGGATGAGCCGCCAATATCGTTTCTAAAGCCTTCAGCGGCAAATTTTTTCCGGTTATAGCGTTAGGATTAGCTAAAACAATCGTTTCACAACTGCTATCACCGTTATAATTAATATAATCCTGCGGACAGATATTAAAATCATTATCCAGCGGAACCAGGCGCGTTTCCAGGCCAAACAAAGCCGCATAAACGCTGTAAAAAGCATAGGTTACGTCCGGAAAAGCCACCCTTTTGCCGCGCCCAAAGGCCAAAAAGGAAAAGGCCAATACCTCATCCGAGCCGTTGCCCACAAAAACATTCTCCGCGCCCAGCCCGTAAAAGGCGGCAATTTCCCGCCGCAGTTCAATCGCCTCCGGATCGCTGTATAGGCGCAACTCACCAGCCGGATTTTGCGCCAGCTTCTGCAAAAGCCGGCGCACACCCGGCGCGGGCGGATATGGATTTTCATTACTGTTAAGCTTGATATACGCTTTAATGCCAGCGCCCGGCTGCGGCTGTTCGCCCGGCGTATAGGGGATTAGCCCGGCAAATTCTTCACTCAAAAATCGGCTCATTTTTCGGTCCCCTCCGCAAAACGAATCGCCACACTGCGCGCATGGGCCTGCAAGCCCTCACGCTCGGCGAAATCTTCAATCCTGCCGGCCACCTTAGCCAGGGCCGGTTTGGGATAATAAATAAAACTGCTCTTTTTTACAAAGTCGTCCACCGAAAGCGGGCTGGAAAAACGCGCCGTACCGCTGGTGGGCAGGGTGTGGTTCGGCCCCGCCCAGTAATCGCCCAAGGCCTCCGGGACGTTCTTGCCCAGAAAGATTGAGCCGGCATTTTTAATTGAATCCAGCAGAGCGAACGGCTCGTCCACACAAACCTCCAAATGCTCCGGCGCAATGATATTGGCTGCCGACACTGCTTCTTCCAGGCTGTCCGCCAATATAATTTTGCCGTTAGTTTCGATACTGCACCGGGCAATTTCTTCGCGCGGCAGCAGAGGCAGTTGACGTTCCAGCTCAGCGCTTACCGCATCGGCCAGCTGTTGACTGGTAGTAATCAAAACCGCCGTCGCCAGTTTATCATGTTCCGCCTGGCTCAGCAAATCCGCCGCCACATAAGCAGGGTTGCAGCTGGCATCGGCCAATACCAAAATTTCGCTGGGGCCGGCAATCATATCAATATCCACCAAACCAAAAACTTTACGCTTAGCCGTCGCTACAAAAATATTGCCCGGCCCTACAATCTTATCCACCTTGGGGATACTGGCTGTGCCATAGGCCAGCGCCGCAATGGCCTGCGCGCCGCCAATCTTAAAAATCCGGCCAACGCCGGCCACTCTGGCCGCCGCCAAAATCGGGGCCGCCACCTTGCCCTGCGCATTAGGCGGCGTAGTCATCACAATCTCCTTAACGCCAGCCAGCTTAGCCGGTACGGCATTCATCAAAACGCTGCTGGGATAGCTGGCCGTACCGCCCGGCACATATAGCCCGGCGCGCTCTACCGCCGTATACTTCTGCCCCAAAACAATGCCGCCCTCCTGGGTTATCACAAAATTTTTCGGTATCTGCTGACTATGAAAACGGCTGATATTTTCGCGCGCCTGCTCCAGAGTTTCTACAAATTCCGGAGCCAAACCGGCCAGCGCCTCGGCAATCTCGCTTTCGCTAACCTGCAAGGACTCCAGACTGGCCTTATCAAAGCGCTGTTCATATTCCCGCAAAGCCTGGTCGCCCTCCGCGCGCACCCTGCCAATAATTTCATCAACCACATCCTCCACATCTTTTGCTTCCCGAATATCTCGGTTCAGAATATCCTGAATGGCAATTTCCGCCAATTTATACTGTTTTATCATTGTATTTCCTCCAATTTTATTTTTTCTGCCAATTTTGTCAGCATTGGCTCAATTTCCCTGCTCTTAAATTTATAGGCTGCCTTATTGGCAATAAACCGGGCGCTGATCGGAACAATTTCATCCAACACCTGCAAATTATTTTCCCGCAGAGTTTTGCCGCTCTCCACAATATCGACAATTACATCGGAAAGCCCTAAAATTGGCGCCAGCTCGATACTG
>CAQWMM010000072.1 GCA_948907985.1 uncultured Bacillota bacterium | reverse complement strand
GGGCGGTTATTTTTTTGTGAACACTTAGCGATTGCCAAGTCCAAAGGACGCTGGCAGAGCTTAGTGTGAACTAATCCCTGAGCGTAGCGAATGGGGCTTTTACTATGCTTAATAGCAAAGTCCGCTACTGCTAAAAGCAGCATTAAAAGCGCAGACACTTCTAAAAAAGACATAAGTATCACCTCCTCGCCTTGCTTTTTGAGGAGGGCCCTAATCCCCCATTCTTACAATTACACACCAATCACTTGGTTATATTGTAACTCCTGAGGGCTAACCGCCAATTTAAGTTTCAGCCTTTGTGTAATTTATATTTTAGCATAACAAATGATGTTTTTCAACAATATTTTCCCGATTTATTATTCATTCATTATATAACCCCTTGAGAAGACTAAATTTCTCAAGGGGTTTTGCATAAAATCTAACAAATTTCAGAAACAAGCATACAATCCAGTCCAACAAATTGCTTTAATTGTTTATCGTTAGTCAAAAACAAATCATAAGCAGACTTACAGGCAGTTGCCAACTGAATACTATCCGCAGTTTTAAAAGAATCGTACTCTGCTCTTATTAAAGCTGCTTGCTCGGCAAGCTTAATATCAATATTTACAATCTCAACATCCATATTATCAACAAAATCATAAAAATTTTGGATCATCTTAAGGTCTTTCTGGCGATATGGATAAGTTAGATATTCTATTACTGTAATAGTCGATGTTACTAAATCACAATTAGCATACCTTTGCCAAAACAGATTCATAGCTTTATAGTACAAATCGTTTCTTTGCAAGTAGTAAATAATCGGTGCGGTATCTAAAAAAATTCTTTTATATTCTTTCATCACTGCGCAGCTCCCTGATATAATTGTCAATATTCTGCGCAGAACGGCCTGTTTCCATAACAAACGCTTCGGTTTCAATTATTCTTTTACGTCTAGCCGCCCGTGCTTCCAAAGTACGCAAATCAGACCTATTCAAAATCGTAACAATAACTTCATCGCCTCTGTTAAGATTTTTGCGGTCGGCCTCATCAATAACAATTTGTCTGCCATCGTAATAACCTTTAACTGCCGCCAGCATAAATAATGCCCCCTTTAAGATTGCACTGATTATATTATATATTATTCTGTACAAAAATTCAAGGGCATAAACACACTCGCCGAATCCTTGCTCAATCCACCTTGGGCAGTTTGGCCAAAGATGCGGCAATTTCCGCATCAGTGGGAATATTGTTTGTCATTTCGCCGTTGTGGAACTTCTCATAGGCCACCAAATCAAAGTAGCCAGTACCGGTCAATCCGAACAGAATTGTTTTCTCCTCGCCGGTTTCTTTGCACTTTTTGGCTTCGTTCATCGCCGCCAAAATAGCGTGGCTGGATTCCGGAGCCGGCAAAATGCCCTCCACCCGCGCGAACTCTTCCGCCGCCGCAAAGACGTCGGTCTGGCGCACCGCCTGGGCTTCCAGATAACCGTCGGCGTAAAGCTGGCTTAAAATACTGCTCATCCCATGGAAGCGCAGGCCGCCGGCGTGGTCGGCCGAGGGGATAAAACTGCTGCCCAGGGTATACATCTTAGCCAGCGGGCAAACCATACCGGTATCGCAGAAGTCATACCGGTACTCGCCACGGGTAAACGACGGGCAGGAGGCCGGCTCCACCGCGATAAAGCGATAATCGGCTTCGCCGCGCAGCTTCTCGCCCATAAAGGGAGCAATCAGACCGCCCAGGTTGCTGCCGCCGCCGGCACAGCCGATGATAATATCCGGCTTAACCCCATATTTATCCAGAGCAATTTTGCTCTCTAAACCGATAATTGACTGGTGCAGCAGAACCTGATTAAGCACGCTGCCCAAAACATAACGATAACCGGGGGTGGAAACGGCAACCTCCACCGCCTCGCTGATTGCGCAGCCCAAGGAACCGGTTGTTCCCGGGAACTCGGCCAGAATCTTGCGGCCAACCTGCGTTTCCTCCGAGGGCGAGGGCGTAACCGACGCGCCATGCACCCGCATAACCTCGCGCCGGAAAGGTTTTTGCTCATAAGAGCATTTCACCATAAACACTTTACAGTCCAGCCCCAGATAGCCGCAGGCCATGGAAAGCGCCGTGCCCCATTGACCTGCGCCGGTTTCAGTGGTAACGCCTTTCAAACCCTGCTCCTTGGCATAATAGGCCTGGGCGATGGCCGAGTTCAGCTTATGCGAACCGGAGGTGTTGTTGCCCTCAAACTTGTAGTAAATTTTGGCCGGGGTTTGCAGCTTTTCCTCCAGGCAATAGGCGCGTACCAGGGGAGCCGGCCGATACATCTTATAAAAATCGCGGATTTCCTGCGGAATATCAAAAAACGGGGTGTCGTTGTCCAACTCCTGGCGCACCAGCTCCGCACAGAACACGCCCTCCAGCTCGGCGGCGGTCATGGGCTGCAAAGTGCCGGGGTTCAGCAGCGGCGCGGGCTTGTTAACCATATCCGCGCGCAGATTATACCACTGGCGGGGCATCTCATCTTCGGTCAAATAAATTTTGTAAGGAATCTTGTTTTCAGTCATTTTATTTTGCTCCTTTATAATGTTATTTTGGAACAAAGAAAAACCTTTGTCCCACTAAATTATTGCTGGGACAAAGGCCTGTAAAAACGCCTCTGCGGTGCCACCCGGCTTGGCGCAAATATCCCATACCAATAAATGGCAAAAAGCGCCCACCTCTGCGCGTACTAACATACGCCGTCTTTGATAACGGAGTTCCCACTCCGGCGCGCCTACTCTCTCCGCCCGGCTGGCGGCCAATTTCGGTCTGCCCTCAAAAGCCCATTCAATCAAACGCTCCCTGCCGCATTCTCACCACCGGCGGCTCTCTGTGAGGTACCTGTTTAACCTACTCACACTTTATCTTCGGTTTATGTTGGCTATTATATCACTTTAACTCGCTAATGTCAAGAAGTTTTTCGTAAAAATTTTCGCTAAAGCTGGAAAAATATTCTCAGCTATGCTATAATAGCAGATATTAGCGTTTGGGAGGTTGCTAAGATGTTAATTATTGGCTTATTCTGCGCCGAACTGCTTGTTTGTGTTTTTTTGAATATTTCAATCATCTACGCCCTGTTAGTCGGCCTGGGGATATTCCTTTTATACGGCAGGGCGCAGGGCTTCAGCTGGCCGGCCATGGGCAAAATGCTGCTGACCGGGAGCCGCGAGGCGCAAAGTATTTTGATTGTTTTTTTCCTGATCGGTGTTTTAACCGCCCTTTGGCGCGCCTGCGGCACGCTGCCGCTGATTATCTGCTACGCAACAGACCTCATTCATCCCGGCACGCTGCTTTTAACCGTTTTTCTGCTAAACTGCGCCGTTTCCGTCCTTACCGGCACGTCGTTCGGCACAGCGGCCACCATGGGCGCAGTGTGTATGACGGCAGGCCTGTCCTTAGGCTTTAACCCGGCGCTGATTGGCGGCGCGATACTTTCCGGCGTATATTTCGGCGACCGCTGCTCGCCGGTTTCCACCAGCGCGCTGCTGGTTAGCCAGCTCACCAAAACGAACATTTACAGCAACCTAAAAAAAATGCTGCGCAGTTCTCTCGCGCCGTTTGCCATCTGCTGCCTGCTTTATCTGCTGCCAGGCCTGCTTAGCCACAGCCAAAGCCAGCCCCTGGATGGTTGGGCGCTTTTCAGCCAGGAACTAACCCTGCACTGGAGCCTGCTGCTGCCGGCTGTTTTGCTGTTGGGGCTGGCGGTTCTGCGCGTTAACGTCAAATGGGCTATGCTGGCCAGCATTGGCGCGGCTCTGTTTTTGTGCCTGCTGGTTCAGCGCACGCCTTTGGCGCAAATTCTTAATTTCTGCCTTTGTGGATATAGCGCCGGCAGCCCGGATTTGGCAGCCATACTAAACGGCGGCGGCATTGTTTCAATGCTTAGGGTGGCGGCAATCGTCTGCATTTCTTCATCTTATGCCGGGATTTTCCAGGCAACCGGCCTGCTGAAACAAATCAAGGCCAGCATTGCGCGCCTGGGGAAGCGCATCACCCCCTTTGGCGCAACCCTGCTGACCTCTGTTTTAACCGGGATGATTGCCTGCAACCAAACCCTTTGTATTATGCTGACGCACCAACTATGCAGCAACGAGAACACCAACCAGCAAACGCTGGCGCAAGACCTGGAAAATACCGCCGTTGTGGTGGCCCCGCTCATTCCCTGGTCGATTGCCGGCGCCGTACCGCTGGCTTCGGCCGGCGCCCCCCTATCCAGCCTGCCCTGCGCCTGCTTTTTGTATCTGCTGCCGCTTATGCTGCTAGTGCAAAATCTCTGGCATGGCAAATTAAAACGCCGCCAAAACTAATCGCTGTCAACTTTCGTTGATTGCCGCCACCGGCTCCATTTTGGCCGCCTGGCTTGCCGGATAGGTGCCAAATATTACGCCAACCAAAACCGCAACAGCTAAGCCCAACAAAATCGGCCAAACTGTCAAATCAACACTTAACCAATCCGTAGAATACGATACGCCTGTTTTATCAAAACTTACATCACTAACCAGCCAAGGCACTGCAAAACTACCCAG
>CAQWMM010000071.1 GCA_948907985.1 uncultured Bacillota bacterium | reverse complement strand
CTGACCTCTTGAATGCCATTCAAGCGCTCTCCCAGCTGAGCTATACCCCCATGTTGTCGAAACCTCAAAATACGCAAGGTTTCTGGCTTTATAAAATTTTTGCTGTTTGTGGGTGGCACATCTGCTGGTTTACACTCCCAGCTGAGCTATACCCCCATGACTTATGCAGTTGTTCAAGACTTTTATTATTTTATCATATTGAGAATATAAAATCAAGAGTTTAGACCAAATTTTTTTGGAATATTTTAAAATTTTCTGGGTGCCAATCTGTTGTAAACAGGATTAGACAAATAAACAGCGAATATCTATTAATAGTATATAACATGAGGTTTAGGGCAATGTATTTTTTGATTGATTATGAAAATGTAAAAAATGCCGGAATGCGTGGTACGGATTATTTGCAGGCGAATGACAGTTTGATTTTGTTTTTCAGCAAATATACACCGAATATGGAAACGCGTTACTTGCTGGATATTCAGAAATCCGGCTGTTTTTTTGATACCTGTAAGCTGGTGAAGACGCAGAAGAATGGTTTGGATTTTTATATTGCCAGCAAGCTTGGGGAAATTTTTGGCCAGGGCTACCGAGGCAACGCGGTTATTGTCAGCAAGGATACAGGTTTTCAGGCGGTCAAAGATTACTGGACTTCTCGTGCCAAACCTGCGCATAAGGTGGTTTTAAGCGAGAGTATTGAGTTGGGGATTATTTCGGCGAACGAGCACGACGAGAGAACAGAACAAATTCGCACAGGCTTAAAACCGGCTGATATTAGCGCTTTTTTTGCCAATTACCAGGAAGAGCAGCGTCTGCGCCAGCTATTGCAGGAGGTCTTTAGCGATACGGAATATATAGGCCGAACTGCCGAAATGGAGGAAATTATTAAAAGCAGCAAGACTGCCAAGGTTGTTTATCTAAGTACTTTGCATTGCTTTGGGCGTAAGGATGGTTTAGCTGTTTATCAGCGTCTGAAAAACTGCGCTAAATTATAAGATTTGTAAGTTAGCGTGAATAAAGACAGATTGGGGGCAATGAAAGTTGCAGGAAAATAAAAAAATGCGGGCGTTGCGGGCGGCTTTTCCTTATACACTGCCCATTTTCGCCGCATTTTGGTTTTTGGGGCTGACTTATGGTATTTATATGCACGTTTGCGGGTTCAGCTTTTGGTATCCAATGCTGATGAGTGCGACAATATTTGCCGGCTCGGCGGAGTTTGTGGCCGCCGATATGCTGCTGGGAGCGTTCAATCCCTTGCAGGCTTTGATTATGACGCTGATGATTAACGCCAGGCATTTATTTTACGGCATCTCCATGCTGGATAAATACCGGGGGAATGGCCTGAAAGACGCCTATTTGATTTTCGGGATGTGTGATGAAACTTTTTCTATTAACTATACGGCCAACATTCCTGCCGGTGTGGACCGGGGTTGGTTTATGTTTTTCGTTACGCTGTTAAACCATTTTTATTGGTTTTCTGGCGCGACACTGGGCGGTATTTTTGGTTCTTTATTGAATTTTAACACCGATGGACTGGATTTTGTGATGACGGCAATGTTTGTGGTTATCTTTCTGGAGCAGTGGTTAAAAGATCAACAGCATACCAGCGCTTTGCTGGGTTTGGGCATTGCCTGGCTAAGCCTTTTGCTGTTTGGCGCGGACAGTTTTTTGATTCCGGCTATGCTGGCTATTTTGGCTGTGCTGACCTGGTTTTATAAAAAGCCGCTTAAAAGAGAAGGGCAGGCGGGATGATGACCTTTGCGCAACAGATTATAATGATCGGTATGGTTGTTTTGGGAACTATGCTGACGCGATTTCTGCCTTTTTTGCTTTTTCCGGCAGGGCGGCCAACTCCCAAATATATTCAATATCTTGGCAGGGTGCTGCCGGCGGCGGTGTTTGGCTTGCTGGTGGTTTACTGCCTGAAAAACGTCAGTCTGTTCAGCGGCAGCCATGGTTTGCCGGAAATGTTAAGCATTGTGCTGGTTGTCCTGCTGCATTTATGGCGACGGCAAATGCTGCTTTCCATTGCCGGCGGCACACTTGCTTATATGCTGCTGGTGCAGTTGGTTTTTGTCTAATTCTTATTTGGCTTCAGGGGTGGGAAGAGCGCTACTTGGAGTATAAATTTTTGCTCCTGCCATTTGCAGTTCAGCAAACCGCTGTTTTGTTCCACCACCATTTTGATACTGCGCAGTCCCAGTCCATGTTCGCTTTCGCTGCTGGTGTGGCTGTTGCGGGGCAGGCCGTCGGCGGCAAATTCAACCGGTTGCGGGCAGGAGTTTTCTATAACAATAAGCAGACGTTGATTTTCGGTCAGTTTGATTTGCAAATTGATCCAGCGCTGTGGCAGGGGAATATCCTGACAGGCTTTGATGGCGTTTTCCAGCGCGTTGCCAATAATAACGCATATGGATATATCGCTGTAGGGCGGCCGTTCCGGAATGCTCACTTCCGTTTGCAGTTGGCAGTGGCTATCGGCGGCCATTTGGGTGTAGGCGGTTAACACTGCGTTTATGGCGGCGTTGGCGCACCAGACTTTTTGGTTCAGGCTGGCCAACTGGTCGTCCAGTTTGTTTACATAAAGCCGGGCTTGGGTAATATCGCCCTGCTGAAGAATACCGTTCAAAACCAGTAAGTGGTGCCGCATATCGTGGCGGTAGAGGCGTCCTATTTCCATTTTCTGGCAGATTGAGTTATAATCTAGCTGTTGCAGTTCTAACTGCCGTTTGTTATTATAAATCTGCATTTGCTTCCAAAGCGTATTAAAAATTGTTATATAAGTCAGCGGCATCAGCAGCATTACCAGAACAATTCTGGTTAAGCCAACCCAATCCGGCATGGGTGTATCCACCGGAACAGAGGTGAACATAAACAAAATATAGTAGACGGAGCCAATAGCGGCAAACCACCACCAGCCTTTGGTCAGCTGGTTTTGTATCTCCAGATAAGGGCGGCGAATATAGCGCCAAAGCAGAAACTCAGCCAGCGGAAAGACAATCAGACGCCCAATTAGCAGTACAATATAGGTATCCCCGGTTAATCGATCCATAAAATTGGTGATTTGCAGCAGCCAAAAACAAGAGGTGTCGGATAGGCAGAATAGAAAAAGGCAGCGGCCATCACGGTATTTGGACAATAAGAAAAATAAAATCAGAGTAGGTATGGAGCAGGTGAAAAATGATATGCCCATAATTATGCCGTGCCCCAGCCAGAACATGGCCATAACATTGATAATCAGCAACGAGCCGGCGCCGGCAAAGGTTGTCCAGAGCGTGGTTCGCCAGGAGTAGCGCGGTTCAAAAAGCAGCAGCGACATAGCTATAACGTGCATAATCGACCACAGATAAGAAATATCTCGTAGAATGGTCATTCTTTAACCCTCTTTTTTTGTGTAAATATTTTTAATATCATATCATAATATAATTGACATTGTCAAGCTTTTCTATGTTGTTTTAGCTGTATTGCATATAGATTACAATTTATAAAAAGGAGCCGCAATTTAGTTGACGGCTCCTTTTATATTAGTTATGGTTTATAATTTTATGTTAGATTCTTCTGATACGGAAAGTGTCGACCATCGACTTCATAATGTTGGACTGGGATTGCAATTCTTCGGCGGTGGCGGCGCTTTCTTCGGCGGTGGCCGAGTTGGTCTGCACGACGGCGGCAATCTGGCCCAGGCGATCCTTAATCTGGCTTACGCCCTCTGCCTGACTGTGCGAGGCTTCGGCAATGGCGCCGATATTGTTGACAATACTGTTAGCGCCTTCAACCACTGCGGCCAGTTGGCTGGCGGTTTCATTAGCAATTCGCGTGCCTTCGCCCACCGAGGCGATGGAGTGATTGATCAAGTCCTTGGTAGCTTTGGCAGCCTGATCCGACTTGGTGGCCAAATTGCGAACCTCGTCGGCCACAACGGCAAAACCTTTGCCGGCCGAGCCTGCGCGGGCAGCCTCTACAGCGGCGTTCAGGGCCAGAATATTGGTTTGGAAAGCAATGTCTTCAATGGTTTTGATAATCTTGGCAATTTCATCAGAGCTGTTATTGATCTCGCTCATGGCCTTGATCATTTCGGTCATCTTCTCGTTGCTTTCCTGAATCTGACGGCCAACCTCGACAACCTGAACGTTGGCGGTGTTGGCGTTTTCGGCATTCTTCTGAACAAATACCGACAAATCACGCATATCATTCTCTAAATCTTCTACCGAGGCGGCCTGTTCAACGTTGCCCTGGCCAAGCGCCTGGGCGGAACTGGAAACCTGTTGGGAGTTGGTAGATACCAGTTCAGCCGCCTGGTCAATCTCCAGGATAGTCCGGCTCAAATTGTTGTTGATAGCGCGCATGGAGGCTAGCAGGGAATGAAAATCGCCCGGATAACCGTCGTCGCCGATTTGCGAATGAACGTCAAAATTGCTTTGCGACATTTCGGTCAGAATATTGTCAACATCTTTAATCATCTTAGTGATTTTATCAACAATTTCTTTTGTGGCGGTACTGAGAACCCCGGTTTCATCATGGGATTCAATCTGCGGCACCGGGGTGGTTAAATCGCCATGCGAAAGCAGGCGTATACGCTCGGTGCATTGCTGGATCGGCTCGCCGATGCCTTTGCCCATCCGGTTGGAAATGACGGTTACGATAATCAAGGCCAACAGGCAGAGTACAATATCAATAATGATCATTTGCACAACTTCCTGTGTGAAGTCTTTAACCGGAGCGCAAACCACTGAAGTCCAGCCGTCCATATTAGCAATATGGGAATAACCGATAATCTGGTTTTGGCCGTTCAGCTTAGCTATCTTGCAACCGGCCTGATCGGTTACAACTTCATTATACATTG
>CAQWMM010000070.1 GCA_948907985.1 uncultured Bacillota bacterium | reverse complement strand
ATTTCGCGCAGCCGGCTCCAATCGCCGTCGCCAATGCGCACCACAAAAAGCAGCACCATAATCGCCGCCAGCCCAATCAGGTGCATTAAAAAATTGCCCTCCAGCGCCCCAATGTATTTGGAAACCTGACCGTTTATACTCCCCTGCACAGCCATCAACAATCCGGCCAGGCAGGGCAGACCAAAAAGCAGCCAATTCATAAAAAAACACCTACCCGTAAATTATTTTATACAGATAGGTGTTTCCAATTTTGGCAAATTTATACATTCCGTTTTCAACAGGGGATTCGCAGCACCATACCCACAGCCAAATCCCCGGCCAGGGCTTTGTTGCTGTCCCGCAGACGCTCCAGCGGCACATTGTGTTTCAGCGCAATACTCATCGGATCGTCCCCGGGCTTAACCACATAATATTTCAGGCAGAAGTTAGCGCCGCCTGCGGCTGGCTGGGGCACCGGCCGTGGCTGCTGGGCGTCCCGCAGGCCAACCCGCAGGCGTACGCCGTCAGCGTTAACCGCCTTAACTACGCCCTGCGCCAGGTTACCGTCAGCAACGTTTTGTTCGGCTGCCGCCGCCACCTCGGCCGCCAACTCTTCCGCCAAATCACCTGCCGAAACAGGCTCTTCTGCCGCGGATTCATCTTCGACTGGCGCGCTCGCCGCCCGCGCTGACGTTTCCTCTTCCACCGGCGCGCTCGCCGCCCGCGCTGACGTTTCCTCTTCCACCGGCGCGCTCACCGCCCGCGCTGACGTTTCCTCTTCCACCGGCGCGTTCACTTCCTGCACTGACGGTTCCTCTTCCACCGGCGCGCTCACCGCCTGGGCCGTCGGTTCTGTTGGTTCTTCTGCCGCAACCTTTTCCGTCAAAATAGTTTCAACCCCCGTTCCCGCATTTGCTTTCGCCTTGATTTCCGTTTGTTCTTCCGCCGCCTCCGCCAGCGGCGCGGCTGTTGCCGCTATTGGCTCGCTTTCTGCTACGCTCGCTGTTTCCACAGGTACGGCCGCCGGTTCCGCCACCTGCACGCTGACTTCCAGCGCCGGTTCATCGGGCGGATTCATAAGAATAACTTCCTGCGCCTGATTTTTTGCTGTCTTTTCGGTCAAAACCTCTCCCCTGTTTTGCAGTCGGGATATTGCCGCCGCCGTCAGCATAGACCTTAATTTGCTCGGATTAATCTGGGGAACTGTCTGTTCTGCCGCCACAGTCTTACTTTCTACCGCTGCCGGTTTACTTTCAGCTGCCGCCGGCTCGCTCTCCGCCGCTACAGGCACGCTTTCTGCCTCCGCCGGTTTACTTTCAGCTGCCGCCGGCTCGTTCTCCGCCGCCGGTTTACTTTCTGCCTCCACCGGTTTACTCTCAACTGCCGCCGAAACGCTTTCCACCACCACCGGTTCAGTTTCCACCACCACCGATTCAGTTTCCGCCGCCACCGGCTCGCTTTCAACTGCCGCCGGTACATCAACAGCCTTGGGCGACCACACCGGCAGGTGATAATTCGATTGGGCTGGCTTTTCCGCAGTTTTTTTGCGCTTCTGTCCTTCATCGCCCAGCGCCGCTTTACCAGACCAAACCGGCAAATGATAGTCGCCGGCCGGTTTGGCCGAACTGTATTTGCTTTCCAAACGCTCACACATTTCTCTTTGTTCAGCTTCCGCATCCATTTGCCTGTTTTTCATCTCCTCTCCCGCTCTATCCTGCCGGTACAGACGATCGCCCACATATTCCACTGCCAGGCCCGCGCCAAACTCCAGCACATAAGGCGACAAAATTCGCAGCATCGGCTTACAGATCACAGCGTGCAGTTCCTCCGGCTCATACTCCAGCGGCGCCAGCCAATCCCCCGGCAGTTCCACCCGCAGGGGCAGCATCACCCGGTGTTTATAAAGCCGGCTGCCCTCCAAGCCATGATATTCCAGATCAATTTCATAAAAGCCGCGCAGGCACACCGGCCCGCCCTCCGGCTGGCGCTGCAAACTGTCCAGATAAACCCTGGTGCGGACTTTATCAATATAGCTAACTCCCATTGCCGTCTGCGGCAAAAAAATTGTTTGCCCCAGCGGCAGCACCAAACGGTTTGGTTTGCCCTGCTCCTGCTTTTGTTTATTGGTATCCACTTGATTTTTCATAGCCCCATACCTCCCATTACTCAATCAAGGTATATGCCGCCAGGCCGCAAATTATACCTGCCAAACAAAGCGGCTTAAATCAACCGCGCTCCGCCGCCATCTGCCAGATTTTGCCAAATACTTCTTTGGCAGCGGCGTCCAGCGCCTCAAAATCCATAACGGCAATATAAAAGCTTTCCAATTCATCGTGCAGAACATGCTCCTGCTCCAGCTCGCCGGCAGCTTTATCCAGCAGAGCAGAGTCCGCCACAGGCGCATCCTCGGCCGGCTCATCCCCCAGGCGCAGCAAAATATCCTCATAACGCGGCTCCAAATCCGGGCAGGCACAGTCCACCAGCGCCACCGAAAGGCTGGGGATAATCAACATCTCCAACTGATCCGGAGCCAGGCAGCTATAATATAAATCCAGATTATGCCCGCGCTCCCCGGCCAGCTGAGCCAGGGCCGCCAATAACTGCCCAACCGCCCGGCGGCTGCCATGCAGCAAATAACGGCGGCGGCAGGCGGCGGAAAGCTCCTGGGCAAAGCTTTGCCGGCCGTTGCGGGTTAAGGCCTCGGCAAAAAATTTGCGCACCTGCAAATTCTGTTGGCCAAAAATTTCTTCCGCCAGAGAACGGCAAAGCGCTTCCTGCTCACCGGGCGATAGGGGCGGCAGCTCAAGCGCCTCCTCCTGCTGCTGGTATTCCGCCAAAGTCTGATATGCCCGGCTAAAGCTGGCCTGAATTTCTGCCGTCAGCTGTTTAATTTCCTGCTTATGCTCCCGAAGCTGGGTTTGGTTCCAATGGTCGCCCAGGTTGACAATTTCCTCCACCACGCCCGGATACTGCGGCTCCACAATATGCGGCGCGGTGCCGTCCACCACGGCCACCGCCAAATCCGGGATCACCACGCCGTCCAGAGATTCCGGCGCGCTGGAACACAGCCACACCTCCACATCATAACCGCGTTCAGCCATATTGTGGGCAATTTTATTCATCAGGGTGCTTTTACCGGTGCCGGGGCCTCCTTTCAAAATAAAAATCCGCTCCATCCGCTGCAAATCCTCATTCATAAAGCCTACAAAACCCTGCGGTGTGTTGCTGCCGGGAAACATATGTATAATTCTGCCTTTTTTCATGCTGCCAACTCCCTTTTTTCTGCTTTATAATGGCAAAATATGCAGAAAATACCCGCTTGGTGCCAGACCACTAAAAAAATATGGTATAACTGCCGGCCAAGCGGATATACTAGCCATAAAACGGCAAGGCAAAGGAGCGGATTATGCGGATACCTCAACACATCGCAGTTATCCCGGACGGCAACCGGCGCTGGGCCCAGGCGCACAGCCTCGGCAAAGAACAAGGTTATCAGTACGGCTTGCAGCCGGGGCTTGCCCTGCTGCGCCAGGCCAAGGCGGCAGGCGTTAAAGAACTGACCTTTTATGGGTTCACCACCGATAACTGCAAAAGGCCGCCGGTGCAGGTTAAGGCCTTTGCCAACGCCTGCGTGCAGGCGGTTCAGCTGCTGGCGCAGGAAGGAGCCGAACTTTTGGTGCTGGGCAACGCGGATTCTCCCTGCTTTCCAGGCGAGTTAAAGGCTTTTTGCCAGCGGCAGCAGGTGGGCGGCGGCGGGATTAAACTGAATTTTCTGGTTAACTATGGCTGGGAATGGGATCTGGCCTGTCTGAAAGACGCCCCTCCGGAACGACGGGGACGGCGCCAGATTTATGGCGGTATCCACTCCGCCGACGTTTCGCGTATTGATCTGGTGGTGCGCTGGGGCGGCCGCAGACGGCTTTCCGGCCTGCTGCCGGTGCAGGCGGTTTATGCCGACTTTTTTGTTCTGGACGAACTTTGGCCAGATTATCAGCCCCAACACCTGGAAAACGCCCTGCAATGGTGGAGCCGCCAGGATGTTACGCTGGGCGGTTAAGACGGAAAAAAATTTTGAAAAAATTTGCCAAAAGGGCTTGACGTTTGCTGATAATTAATGTATAATAATTAAGCATTTAGGATACGCGTGTTTGTAGCTCAGTAGGATAGAGCGGTCGCCTCCTAAGCGACAGGTCGCAGGTTCGATTCCTGTCAAGCACACCATTTTTGTTTTCATAATATTTCAATGGGGTATGGCCAAGCGGTAAGGCACTGGTTTCTGGCACCAGCATTCCTAGGTTCGAATCCTAGTACCCCAGCCAAAGAAGCCTCTAAGCTTGCAACATAGCTTAGAGGCTGTTTATTTTATAACCGTTAATTCAGATTTTTTGATGAGGAGCTGGCAATAATGGATTATCAAAGATATATGCGCCAGGCGCTGACTCTGGCCACCCTGGCGGCGGCCCGCGGCGAGGTGCCCGTCGGCGCGCTGCTGGTTTGGCAGGACAAGGTGGTGGCGGCAGCGGCCAACGCCACCGAGTCCGCCAGCGATTGCCTGGCTCACGCGGAAATGATTGTTCTGCAAAAAGCCCAGCGCTCCTTAAGGCGTCGCTGGCTGGAAGACGCCACTCTCTTTGTTACCATGGAACCCTGCCCGATGTGCGCCGGCGCGATTGTGCTCTGCCGCGTCGGTCAGGTGGTTTTTGGCTGCCCGGACAGCCGTTGGGGGGCCTGCGGCTCCGTCTTCAACGTGCCGGAGAACCGGCAAAGCAACTTTCGCCCCCGCCTGGTTGGCGGTATTCTGGAAGACGAATGCCGCGCCGTCCTCCAGAATTTTTTCCAAAATCTACGCCAGGGCTAATTAGCCAGCCGCTCACCTCGATATGGTTTGCGTCTTCTGGCCGCCAAAAATTCCTGCTCCATTTTATCAGTCAATTCGGGCGAATCATTATCATAAATAATCGGCCGGCCTTTGGCCTCTGCCAAAAGCTTTCTTTCCTCGTTACTCAAAAAGGCATTCTTATCCAAATCAAATTTCACCATAATAAACTCTCCTTTCACGACTGGTTGCCAAACGTGCAGTTTTATACAATTCCAAGCCCTCTCAGTCATCGACTCCTTGTCAGTTGTCGCTGACAGCTCTCCCAAAGGGAGAGCCAAGACTTACAGGCGAAAAGACTTGCCTCTCCCTTTGGGAG
>CAQWMM010000069.1 GCA_948907985.1 uncultured Bacillota bacterium | reverse complement strand
GCTTTCGCTGGGCCAGCTCCCCCTAAAGGGGGGCCAAGTTTAAACTTGCCTCGCCCTTTAGGGAGAGGTGGCTATTTTGAGCTTTTAAGCGAAAAATAGACGGAGAGGGCGGCTTGAATAAAATTTATTTAACTACTTATTAATTTGATTATTTTAGAGGAAAAAATTATGAGCAACGACAACTATACCAGCCCGCTTTCCAGCCGTTACGCCAGCCGCGAAATGCAGTTTTTGTTTTCAGCGGACAATAAGTTCCAGACCTGGCGCAGGCTGTGGATTGTGCTGGCCGAAACCGAGCAGGAACTTGGCCTGCCGATAACCGACGAACAGCTGGCCGAACTGCGCGCCCATGCCGAAGATATTGACTATGCGGCGGCGGCGGTCTACGAAAAAAAACTGCGCCACGACGTGATGGCGCACGTTCACACCTACGGCGATTGCTGCCCGGCTGCCCGGGGTATTATCCATCTGGGCGCGACCAGCTGTTATGTGGGCGATAACACTGACATAATTATTATGCGCGACGCCCTGCGCCTGCTGCACAGCAAACTGTTGAATGTAATCGAGCGGCTGGCGGCCTTTGCCGATAAGTATAAAGACCTGCCGACGCTGGCCTTTACGCATTTTCAGCCGGCCCAGCCCACCACCGTGGGCAAGCGGGCCTGCCTGTGGATTCAGGATTTGCTGCTGGATTTGGCCGAGCTGGAACACCGGCTGGAGCATCTGCCGCTGCTGGGCTCTAAGGGCACCACCGGCACCCAGGCCAGCTTTTTGGAGTTGTTCGCAGGCGACCATGAAAAGGTTAAGGAGGCGGACCGGCGGATTGCCGAGAAGCTGGGCTTTGCGCAGTGTTTTGCCGTGTCTGGCCAGACGTACAGCCGCAAACTGGATTCTATGGTGCTGAACGTGCTTTCCGGCATTGCCCAGAGCGCCCACAAATTTTCTAATGACCTGCGCCTGCTGCAACATCTGAAAGAGATTGAGGAACCTTTTGAGAAAAATCAGATCGGATCTTCGGCCATGGCCTATAAGCGCAACCCCATGCGTTCCGAGCGGATGGCGGCGCTGGCGCGCTATTTGATGATTGATGCGCTTAATCCGGCGATTACCGCCGCCGGGCAGTGGTTTGAGCGCACGCTGGACGATTCGGCCAACAAGCGGTTGAGCGTGCCGGAGGCCTTTTTGGCGGCGGACGCAATTCTGGAACTTTATCTGAACATCTCGGACGGTCTGGTGGTGTATCCGAAAGTTATTGCCAGGCATTTGCAGGCTGAACTGCCCTTTATGGCGACGGAAAATATTTTGATGGATGCGGTTAAAGCCGGCGGCGACCGCCAGGAGCTGCACGAGAAGATCCGGCAGTATTCTATGCAGGCGGCGAACCGGGTTAAAACCGAGGGCGCCGACAACAACCTGCTGGAACTGATTGCCGCCGACTCGGCTTTTGGCGCGGATTTGGCCTCTCTGCAAAAACTGCTGCGGCCGGAAAACTATGTGGGGCGCGCGCCGGAACAGACGGCGGAATTTCTGGCGGAACAGGTGCGGCCGCTGCTGGCGGAATATGCCGCGGAACTTGGCCGAACCGCTGAAATTAATGTGTAGGCGAAAGCGAGTCGAAAAAAATACCGCCGCCGGCAGGAATTAGGCCGGCTGTATAGAATATTTATTAATTGGCTTATTTTAAGCGCCTGAAAATATTTAAAATATCAGAAATTTTAATAATCGCTTAAAAGTAACGCTTATGAATGGAGGAGCATTATAAAAATGGAAGTTAAAGCAAACGTTCTTGGCCGCGAGGGCAACGAACTGACAATGGAGATTGTAGCCGCCGCCGCTGATTTGGAGCAGGCCATTGCGGTTACTCTGCGCAAAGCCGCCAAGGAGGTTAAAATCCCCGGTTTCCGCCCGGGCAAGGTTCCGGCCAAGCTGCTGGAGGGCTATATTGGCGAACAGGCTCTGCTGGAAGAGGCGCTGGACGAAATGTTGCAGGGCCTTTATGTGGAGGCGGTTCGGCAGGCCGATATTTTCCCGGTGGATCATCCCCACATCGAGGTGTTGAACTTAAAGCGGGGCGAGGAGGTTAAGCTTTCCGTTAAGGTTACGGTTAAACCGGAAGTAACTCTCGGCCAGTATAAGGGTATTGAAGTGGCCAAAGAGCTTTATGTGCCCACCGAAGAGGATATTGATCAGGAAATTAAGCATATGCAGGAGCGCATCGCCCGGATTATCGACCTGCCCGAGGGCAGCGCTGTGGAAAGCGGCGATACGGCGATTATTGACTTTGAGGGCTTTGTGGACGGCGTGGCCTTTGAGGGTGGCAAGGCTGAAAAATATTCGCTGACGATTGGCAGCAACACCTTTATTCCCGGCTTTGAGGATCAGTTGATTGGCGTTAAAACCGGCGAGGCCGTGGATGTTAACGTTACTTTCCCGGAGGATTACCACAGCGAGGATTTGGCGGGCAAGGCCGCCCTCTTTAAGGTGTTTGTGCATGAGGCGCGCCGCCGCGACCTGCCGCCGGTGGACGATGATTTTGTTAAGGATATGCGCGAGGACTGCGACACGGTGGCGGAACTGCGCGAGAAACTGCGCGAGGAACTGAACGAAAAGGCCGAACAGGCCGCCCTGCAAACTGCCCAGAACAAAGCTTTGGAGCAGGTTGTCGCCAACGCGCAGATGGATATTCCGGCAATTATGATTGACGATAAGCTGGAACAAATGTTGCAGGAATTTGAGGGCCAGCTGCAATATCAGGGATTAACACTGGAGAAGTTCTTCCAACTGACCAAATCCACCCGCGCCGAGTGGTGCGCCGCCCAGAAAGACCGGGCGGAAGAGGCCGTTAAACAGGATTTGGTTTTGGAGGCTATTGTTAAGGCCGAGGATATTCAGGCTGAAGAGGCGGATATTGACAAGCAGATGCAGGAGATTGCCGACAGCTATGGCAAACCGCTGGAAGAAATCAAGGCCACTTTTGCCAACAGCGACCGTTTGCGTTTCTTTGAATATAATATTAAAATGCTGAAGGCGATTGAACTGATTAACGAAAACGCCGTTATTTCTTAATCTGGGCTGCCAGAATAATGACGGAAAAAGTTTTGTATATCTGGCCGGTGCTAGTGCATAATATTTTTGTGTGAACACTTAGCGATTGCCTAGGCCAGCTTGCTGGACGACGGCAGAGCTTAGTGTGAACCATTTCAAACAGTTGCACCCTTTAGAGTAGCGACTGTTTGATTAAGACTATTATCAGGGAGAGGTTTTATGAGTACATTGATACCAATGGTGGTGGAACAAACCAGCCGCGGCGAGCGTTCTTATGATATTTACTCGCGCCTTTTGAAAGACCGGGTGGTGTTTTTGGGCGGTCAGGTGAACGATGACCTGGCAAATATTATTATTGCCCAGCTTTTGTTTCTGGAATCCGAGGATCCGGAAAAGGATATTCACCTTTATATCAACAGCCCCGGCGGTTCGGTAACCGCAGGCATGGCCATTTATGATACCATGCAGTATGTCAAACCTGATGTCAGCACAATTTGTATCGGCATGGCCGCCTCTATGGGCGCTTTTTTGCTGACGGCGGGGCAGATTGGCAAACGCTTTGCCTTGCCCAACAGCGAGATTATGATTCATCAACCCCTGGGCGGAACCCAGGGGCAGACGACGGATATCGAAATCCACGCCAAACGTATGGTGCAGATTAAGGAAAAGCTGAATCACATCCTGGCCGAAAGAACAGGGCAGCCCTATGAAAAGGTTGCCGCTGATACCGAGCGCGACTTTTTTATGAGCGCCGAGGCTGCTGAAAAATATGGTTTGATCGATCAAATTATGATGGAAAGACATTGAGGAGTGTGTAGCGATGCCAAAAAGACCGACTGACAGGGATAATATTCAATGTTCCTTTTGCGGCAAAACCCAGGACCAGGTGCGCAAGCTGATTGCCGGCCCGGGGGTTTGTATCTGCAATGAGTGCATAGAGCTTTGCGCAGAAATTATCGAAGAAGATATTATGCGCGCTGACTCTGAGCTGGCCGAGGAGGTCTTCGGCGATATTCCTAAGCCGCGCGAGATTAAGGCGGCGCTGGATGATTATGTGATTGGGCAGGAAAAGGCTAAAAAAGTACTTTCGGTTTCCGTATACAATCATTATAAGCGTATCCGCTCCGGCAATCTGAGCGATGGGGTGGAGCTGCAAAAAAGTAATATTCTGATGCTGGGGCCAACCGGCAGCGGCAAAACCCTGCTGGCCGAAACCCTGGCCAAGATTTTGAACGTGCCCTTTGCGGTGGCCGACGCCACCTCGCTTACCGAGGCCGGTTATGTGGGCGAAGACGTGGAAAATATCCTGCTTAAGTTAATTCAGGCGGCGGATTATGATATTGAGCGCGCCCAGCGGGGTATTGTTTATATTGATGAGATTGACAAAATTGCCCGCAAAAGCGAGAACCCCTCAATCACCCGGGACGTTTCCGGCGAGGGCGTGCAGCAGACGCTGCTGAAAATTCTGGAGGGCACGGTGGCTTCGGTACCGCCGCAGGGCGGGCGCAAGCATCCCCACCAGGAGCTTATTCAGATTGATACCACCAACATTTTGTTTATCTGCGGCGGCGCGTTCTGCGGGATTGAAAACATTATCAAACAGCGGGTTAGCACCAAAACCATGGGCTTTGGGGCGGACGTCAGCCGCAGCCGGGAAACCGAAAACGCTCTGCTGGCCAAGGCCCTGCCGGAGGATTTGCTGAAGTTCGGCCTTATTCCGGAGTTCGTGGGCCGTCTGCCGGTGATGGTAACGCTGGACGCTTTGGATAAAAAGGCGCTGATGCAGGTTCTGACCGAGCCGAAAAACGCTCTGGTTAAACAGTATCAAAAGCTGTTCGCCATGGATGGTGTGGAACTTTCCTTTAAAAAAGAGGCGGTGGAGGGCGTGGCCGACGAGGCTTTGAAACGCAAAACCGGCGCCCGGGGCCTGCGTGCCATTTTTGAAGAGATGATGATGGACGCGATGTTTGATTTGCCCTCGCGGGACGACGTGGCGGAATGCGTGGTAACGCAGGATACGGTGAAGAGCCGCCAGCCCCTGATTATTTGCAAAAACAAGCTGGATAACCACAAAACCCCCGCGTGAGTGGAGCGTTATCATTGCTGAAACAAACCCTCTCAGTCATCGACTCCCTAATGGGCGTCGCTGACAGCTCTCCCAAAGGGAGAGCCAAGACTTGCCTCTCCCTT
>CAQWMM010000068.1 GCA_948907985.1 uncultured Bacillota bacterium | reverse complement strand
AAATAATCTGAAATGATTGTTTGTCCTGTTCTTTTGTAATCAGTAAACTTTCAATAAACATTGTTAAAGTGGTGTTCAGATAAAACAGTCAGGCATTGTTCGGCAAATCCAGGCATATTTCTTTAGCAATAAGCTGTTGTGGAGGTGCTGAAAATGATGTGTAACCCGTGGCGGCACATACCGCGCTGGCTGATTGGCGGGCTGTTGTATGGTTTGCTGGAGATTGCCTATCGGGGGCATACGCATTGGACAATGATATTGTTAGCGGCTGTGGTATGTATTCCGCTGGATATAGCCAATGAGCGTATGCCCTGGCATTTTCCGCTGGTGTTGCAGGGCATACTGGGCGGCTTGACGATTACGGCGGCGGAATTAGTGGCCGGCATTATACTTAATATTTGGCTGGGGCTGGATATTTGGGATTACTCCGGGCTTTGGGGCAATCTCTGGGGGCAGATATGCCCACAATTTGCGGCGCTCTGGTGTGTATTAGCGGTACCGGCGATAATTATTTTTGACTGGTGGGCGTATCTGTTGGGCTGCGGCGAGCGGCCAATATACAGATTATTTTGAGAAAAGGCCGGGCTGAAAAACAGTATGGCCTTAAATATTTGAAAGATAGGTTGGTTGATGATGAAAGAAACGGAAAACTTTGGACATACGGTGTGGAGAAGGCGGTTACGGCTATTGAAAAGTCTGGGCATAACTATGTGAAGCTCCGGGATTTGCGGGACAGCCGGATTGATATTGCTTATGACGCTAAGGCCGGGGTGCCGTTGGTGGCGGTGAAATAAAGAGAAAAGGCGGCAGTAACTTCTTTGGTGAAAGTTGCTGCTGCCTTTTTTGTGTCTGGTTTTAATCAGACGCTTTGGTAAAAAGGCTTTCAATAGGGCATTGGCTTGCTTTGCCTATCTCTAAAGCTAACCATGCTGATATATTTTTATCTTCGCGTATCAAAGTGCGTAAATATCTATCTGAAATACCGATTTCTTCGGCGAACTCTTCTTGGGTTTGGCCGAAAGCTCTGATAATTTCAGCAAATATTTTTGTGATTTAATAATGCTCTGTTTTCTTTTGTTTCCATTTTAATCAAATCCTTTTGCGTACATTGCCGCGCGTCAAGCAGGGTGAACAATAAAATTCTAATCATAAGCCAAACTTCTTATTCGATAAAAATTTTTTCATAATGCAAAAAGTCCCTGCCGGTTAGTAATAACCGGCAGGGACTAAAACATTTTACAAATTTGACTACAACAACCACTGCTTTTTTACAAAGTAAAATCTTGATTTTGTGTTCAAATTTGCGCCGTTTGGTGCGGACGGAGGGACTCGAACCCTCACGATTGCTCGCCAGATCCTAAGTCTGGTGCGTCTGCCAATTCCGCCACGTCCGCATGAAAAAAGGTATAAAGAGAGCCGGGCATTTTCTGCCCGGCCTTTGGCTGGGGCGGCAGGATTCGAACCTACGCATAACGGAGCCAAAACCCGTTGCCTTACCGCTTGGCTACGCCCCAATATGGGGTGGATAATGGGGATCGAACCCATGCGTGCCGGAGCCACAATCCGGTGCGTTAACCGCTTCGCCATATCCACCATAAAAGCCATGTAGCACAAATTATAATAGCAAATTATGGGCAATTTGTCAAGCCTTTTCCGGCAAATTGTAAAAAAAATTTCCGCGTCTATTTTGCAAGACTTTTCCTCGGTTTGGTTGTATAATTTAGCCAGGGAGGACGAATATATGAAAAAAGAAGTTAGAACGGTTATTTATGATGATGACCTGCACCTGGAGGCTTACCATTTGACTGGCACTGCCAGGCCGTTTCCCAGGCATTTTCATGAGTATTATGTGCTGGGGTTGGTGGAAGCCGGGCAGCGGCGTTTGTTTTGCTCTGGCGAGAAGTATAATCTTGGCCGTGGCGATATGCTGTTGTTTAATCCCGGGGATAATCATGCCTGTGTGCCGCTTGGCGCCGACGAACTGGTTTATCGGGGAATCAATATCAGCCGGGAGGAAATGTTGGCCTGGACGGCAGAGGCCGGCGGGGGTAGCGAGCCGCCGGTTTTTGTGCCGAATGTAATTCGTGATGCGGAAATCAGCGCTTGTTTCCTGGCTTTGCACAAAATGATTCTGCGGCGTGAGGGCGGCCTTGGTAAAGAAGAACTTTGGCTTTTTCTTTTGAATGAGTTGCTGCAAAAATATGCCCGGCCCTTTGCCGTTTGTGTGCCAGAATGCCGGCAGGAGGTTGAGCGAGCCTGCGCCTTTATGGAAAAGCATTTTGCGGAACGAATTTCTCTGGAACAAATTTGCCGCGAGGTTGGTTTAAGCAAGTCGGCGTTGCTGCGGTCTTTCACCAGGGCCAAGGGGCTGACTCCCTATCGCTATTTGGAGAGCGTCCGCATTGGCGAGGCTAAAAAGCTGCTGGGACGGGGAGTTGCGCCGTTGCAAGCCGCCATGCTTACCGGGTTTGCCGACCAAAGTCATTTCAGCAATTATTTTCGCAATTATACCGGCTTAACGCCCGGCGCGTATCGGGAAATATTTTTTCAGCAGAATGAGCAGAGGGATGGGCAAAATGATGAATAATAAATGCGTTTTGATTGTTAATGAACAATTACCGCCAGGTCTTATCGCTAACACTGCGGTAATTTTGGGTATAACTTTGGGCAGCAAGTTGCCACAAATAGTTGGTATTGATGTTTGCGATGCAGGGGAAAATGTCCATCTGGGGATAACAGAATTGCCGATTCCGGTTTTGCGTAGCGATGAAGAGAGTTTAAAAGCAATGCGTGAGAAGCTTTATGCACCAGACTATGCTGATTTAATGGTCGTTGATTTTTCCGATTTGGCGCAAGGCTGCAAAACCTATACCGAATACATAGAAAAAATACGCTCTGCCGACGGGGTGGAACTGCGATATTTGGGTTTGCTTGTTTGCGGCAGTGCTAAAAAAGTTAATAAGCTGACCGGCAGTTTGGCACTGTTGCGTTAGATAAAGCAATAATATGCAACAACCCCCACATCTGCTTAGGTGTGGGGGTTGCTTATGAGAAAATGTTTAATTAAGGTTCATATAAGCAAGCTGCTTTTTCTGGTCGCGTCTGCTATAAATTACTGCTGTTACTCTGACTGTATGTTGCTGTTCGTTGATTATAAAATATATGTAATAATTTTTTACCGGCATTCTATGTATGCCAAGACTTCGCATCGGTTCAGCATCAACTAATGCAATACGTTGTGGAAAAGTTTGAAGAGAGTTTATGCTTTCTTTTATTAAATCCATTAATCTTAATGCTGTATCAGGTGCTTGAATCTTGAAAGCTATATAATGACCGATGTCTAAAATTTGTTGATAAGCCTGATCAGTGATTGTAACAGTATATAATTGAATCATTATGGCTGAAGCTCCTTGCGTAATTTTTCGAAAACTTCATCCACAGGCCAAACCTTGCCGGCTTTGGCTTCATCTATGCCGCGCTGCATCATGGCGTTAAATTCTTCATCAGTCATTTCATCTCTGGCCAAAGGTTCTTTGGGGATTGACAAATTGAACGGTATACTGCCAGTCATAATAATTTGTTTGTATAACATATTGATTACCACCGAGGCCGGTACGCCAAGCTGTGCCATGATAGTTTCGGCTTGTTCTTTGATTTGCGGTTCAACCCGGGCGATAACATTTGCGGTTTTAGCTGACATATTTCATACCACCTTTTCTTGTTGTTTATATATAAATATTATATACTGTTGTATTACAAAAAGCAATACATTTTAGGATTGACTGGCCGCTTTTTTCGGCTCAACAACCATAGGCAAATATACAGTGAAAATAGCGCCTTGGCCGGGCGCGCTTTCCACCTCAATATCGCCCTCCAGTAGCTCCAAAATCCGTTTAACCATCGCCAGCCCCAGGCCGTTGCCCTCGGTTTTATGGGTGGTATCCGCCTGATAAAATTTGTCGAAAATATGCCTTTGCGCGGCGGCGTCAATACCAATGCCCTCATCCTGCACGCTTATTGCCAGCGCGTCCGGCAGTTTTTCCAGCGTAACGCTGATGTTGCCTTGCTCGGGACTGAATTTTATGGCGTTGCCCAGCAAATTCAGCCAAACCTGCATTAAAAGCTCTTCGCTGCCAAAATAGTTAACCTCGTCCAGTTCCAGGTTCAACTCAATATCCTTTTGCTGCCAGTCCATCTGCAAAACCAGCAGCGCTTGGCGCAGCTGCTCGTCAAGCGAAAAGGCGGTTTTTTTAATTTCCACCTCGCCGTGCTCCAGCCGGGAAAGTTCCAGAATATTGCTGGATAAAACGGAAAGGCGCTTGGCGGAATTATAGATTAAATCGGCATATTGACGGCGTTCGGCCGGCGAGAGGTTGTCGTCCTGCAAGAGGGCGGCGCAGCCCTGAATAGCGGCCAGCGGCGTTTTGAACTCATGTGAAACATTGGCGATAAAATCGCTACGCAGGGTTTCCAGCTCGCCCAGCTGCTCAATCATCTGATTAAAAGCGTGTGCCAGAAAACCAATCTCGTTGTTATCATTGCTTTCCAGCCGCACCTGAAAGTTACCACGGCCAACCTCGCGGGTGGCGGCCAGCAGATTTTGCATTGGCACAAAAATTAGCTGATTAAAGACGTTGGTAAATAGCAAGCCCATCATAACGCAGCTAATCAGCTTGGCCATTGCGTTTATTACAATAATTTGTCTGTTGGAAAGGTTGGTTTCGTCAATAGGCAGAATACTTAGCAGACAGAACATAATAATATGCGCGCAGATAACTAGCAGCAACACCAGAACGGTGAAACGCACCGTTACGCTTAAACGAGAAAATTTGAAGTTAGATAAAAGATGCAGGTCGCGATTGGTGAGTTTGCGTTTCACTTGGCCACCGCCTTATAGCCCAAGCCGCGCACCGTTACAATCTCAAAATCCTGATTGCTCTTAAAACGGTCGCGCAGACGGTTGATGTGTACGTCTACCGTGCGCTCGTCGCTTTCCGTATCCATACCCCAAATTTCGTCTAAAAGCTGTTGCCGGGTGAAAATTTTGCCTTGATAGGAAAGCAGGGTAAAGAGCAAATAAAACTCCTTTTGCGGCAGCGACATCTGCTGATCGTTAAAATATACCTGCAAAGAGTCCCAATCCAGCAAGGTGCCGCCCACCTGCAAACGGTGTTCGTTGGCGATTTGGGCGCGGCGCAGCAGAGCGCGCACCCGCAAAATCATCTCGTTAATATCAATAGGCTTAACCATATAATCGTCGATGCCGGCGGAAAAACCCCGGTGCTTGTCCGTATAGGTTTCTTTAACCGTTACCATCAAAATTGGCATATTGTAATTGCTTTGGCGCAGCAATTCGGTTAGCTCGTAGCCGTCCATATTGGGCATCATAACGTCGGTGATGATTAAATCCGCCTGCTCGCGCTCTAAAATATCCAGGGCGGCTTGGCCGTCTTCCGCCAGCAGCGGCCGGTAGCCGTTGCGCTGCAAAACGCTTTGCATCATTTTGCGCAGGGCGGCGTCGTCTTCCACAACCAGAATATTAAACATGATCCGTATCTCCTTATCGCTATTGATGTAATATAAAGCTTATTCAAGCTGACTTTATTCTACACCTGCTTGATTAACTGGATGTTAAGATCTTTTTTGATAATGAAATGTTCGAAATATTAATGACATAACTTGGTATACTCATCAAAAAAAATATATTGTTTTTGGTTATAAGCAGGATTTTTTTGTTTATTCATCGAAAAGAAAATAAAAAAACTAGCAATGAAGTTGATGTGTAATTAAAAATGTTGTGGGCAGATATTTATTTTGTATGTCTATTTTTTATAGTAATTAAGATTTGTTTGGGTGGGGAATTATGGATATTTTGAAATATTTTATTTCAGGGGTTTTTACGCTGATTGGTCATTTGTTTCATGGAGATGGAAAAAATTTTTTAAATCTTTTTAATAGGCACAATAAGCAACAGTCTTCTAGCGCAGAAACAGAGCCGAAAGACGGAGGAAATAGGTTTTATATATCCTCAAAGAAACTGTTTGTTTTATGCTTTGTTACTATTCTTTGCTGTGGCATTGTAGGTTTCTTAATATTCTTCCAAACGCAAAAAGTTGCTGTGCTTCCTGAAGATGTAGAAAATCCATATTTATGGTATCTGGAACAAATGCAGGATAATG
>CAQWMM010000067.1 GCA_948907985.1 uncultured Bacillota bacterium | reverse complement strand
TTCAAAACAGAAAAAGTGCATTGAAATGCTGGTGTTCGGTAACCAGACGCAACGGCAAATTGCCGAAAAACTGCATATTACCGAGGCGACAATTTGCAACTGGAAAAAGAACGATGAATTTAGGGCGGAGTATAGCCTCGCCCTGAAAAACAGCATGAAAGATGTGGCGGCTAAAGCTTTTCATACCGAAATAGCTCTGCTGAAAGCGCGCAGTGAATCGGTGCGGCTGATGGCGGCCAAGGATATTCTGGACCGGGCCGGTTTTAAGCCGGAGGATAATATTAATCTGGGCGGCGAGGCGGTTGTTCTGGTGAACGACTTGCGGGAGTAGCTATGCAAATATCTTTGCAGGAGGCGGTAGGCAGGAATTACGCCGACTTTTGGCAGACCCGGAAACGCTATCGGGTGGTTAAGGGCAGCCGCGCCAGCAAGAAAAGCAAAACCGCCGCTCTGAACCTGATCTACCGCCTATTGGCCTATCCGGAAAGCAACGGCTTGTGTGTGCGCCGCTATTCTAACACCCTGCGCGATTCGGTTTTCAGCGACTTAAAATGGGCTATCCACCGGCTGGGGCTGGACGGCTGCTTTGAGTGCACGGTTTCGCCCATGCAGATAATCCGCCGGACCACCGGCCAGAAAATTCTCTTTCGCGGGCTGGACGATGGCTTGAAAATCACCTCCATTTCGGTGGATAAAGGCGTTTTGTGCTGGGTGTGGATTGAAGAGGCCTATGAAATCAGCAATGAGGACGATTTTAATAAGCTGGATTTGTCAATTCGCGGCGAGGTTCCGGCGGGCTATTTTAAGCAGCTGACCCTGACCTTTAACCCCTGGAGCGGAACCCACTGGCTGAAAGCCCGCTTTTTCGATGCGCCGGACGAGGATACCTTTGTGAAGACCACCACTTGGCAGTGCAACGAATGGCTGGACGCGGCTGACCGCAGTGTTTTTGCGAAAATGCAGCGGCAGAACCCGCGCCGCTATCGCATTGAGGGCGAGGGCGAATGGGGCATTGCCGAGGGCTTGATTTATAGCAATGTTATCTATGAAGATTTTGCGGTTGACGAGGTTCGGGCGTTGCCCGGGATAAAAGCGGCGTTTGGGTTGGACTTTGGTTTTGCGGATCCCAACGCTTTGGTGTGCGCGCTGGTGGATAATGCCGCCCAGCGCATTTATATTTTTGACGAATGGTACCAAGGCGGCGTTACTAACAAGATTATCGCCGAGCAGATTAAGCAAATGGGCTATGGCGGGCAGCGGATTGTTTGCGACAGCGCCGAGCCAAAAAGCATTGCTGAACTTGTGGACGAGGGCATTAAGGCCGAAGCCTCGCGCAAAGGCCGGGACAGCGTGAACCACGGTATTCAGTTAATCCAGAATTACCAGATTGTGGTGCACTCACGCTGTGGGGAGGATTTGAGCCGGGGCGTGGCGAATTGCAGCCGGTACCTAACTTGCTGAACAAAATAAAAAATAGACTGTTGCATAAAATATTTTGTCAACAATCTATTTGCTAAATTTTATAATGTCATTTGGCGTACATTCTAAGATTAAACAAAGTTTTTCTAAAGTTAGTAATGTTATATTTTTATTCTTTTTTAGAGAATCCAGCGTTTTGTTATCAATACCATTCTGAAGTAGGCGATATTGACTTATATGCTTTTCTTTCATTGTTTGCCATAGGGGGCTGTAATCAATGATTGTAATCACCTCAAATTTATGATTATGTATAAATTATAAGGTGGTTTATTGCAAAATCATATTGTGGATATTTTCACAATGTTGTATAATAGGTTTACAGAAATGGAGGTTGATAAAGATGATTGTAACATTTTGTGGACATAGGCAACTGCCTAAACTGGAACAGGTTAATGTTTGGCTTAATATTTTGTTGCCCGCGATGATGGAGGGTGGGGCTGATAAGTTTTATTTGGGCGGTTATGGTGATTTTGATTTATTAGCGGCTAAGGCTGTTAAAGCCCAAAAATCACGTTACCCGCATATTCAATCGGTGCTTGTTTTGGCGTATCCTAAAAGGGAATTTAATAATTTAATTTATGATACTTCATTTTATCCAGAATTAAAAAATGTTAAACCAGGTAAAGAAATTGTTGAACGAAATAGGTTTATGGTTGATAACAGCGATGTAGTCGTGGCTTATGTTAATCGTTGTGTAGGTGGAGCGGCTTGTACTTTGTCCTATGCTCGGCAACGCAAAAAAGTAATTTTAAAATATCCATACATTGATACAGCTGTTAAAGATTTTTAAGAAATAAAAATTCTTAAAAGTTTATTAAACCCCCTTGACTGTTCTAGCTACAAAATGCTATAATGTAGCTAGAACAAGGAGGTGAAATTTTGATATCCAAAAGCAGAGCCGATTATTTTAGAAAACGGCGTCAATCTGTTGGCCAACTTAATGTATCCGTTCCAATGGAAAAATTAAAAGCCTTGAATGCAAAACTAAAAATAAAAGGTAAAACAAAAACTCAATGGATAAATGAAAAGATTGACGAAGAAATCGGCGAATAAAAAGGACACCCACCAAGCCCAGAAAAGCAAACGTGAGTGCCCAACCCCAAAATAGAGGTATAAATATTATATCATATGCCCCTTATTTTGGCAATGCTTTTCAAGCAAAAATAGGAGGAATTTATATATGGTAAAAAAAAATTTGGCAAATCAAAAGCTGTTGGCGGCAGTTGACGAATTAAATGAGTTTATGATACAAATCCGCTCAATCAATAATATTCTGAACTTTTTATATAGCTTATTAAGAGGTGAGCATAAAGAAATATCAGAACCGGCCAGTGTTTTGGTGGTTTGTATGCTGCAACTGAATTATATAGGCCAGCATTTTGATGACATTTTGGATGTAATTATTGATTGCAGCAGTGTTAAGCAGGCAGATTGATTGCAGAAAAATATTTGCTGTCTCAAACAGATAATAATCTGTTTGGGACAGTTTTATGTAATTTGGCTGTTGAGCAGTTTTGGATTATTGTCCTAATCAATCAGCAAATTTACGGCGAGGACGGCGACCGAATGAGGCCGGATGAGCCATAATGAAACATAACGACTATTGGCAGGAGCGGTTTTTGCAGCTGGAGGCGGCGCAAAACCAGCTGGCGCAAAATGGCCGGCAGCAGGTTGAACAGCTTTACCGGCAGGCCGAGCGGGAGTTGGACAATCAGATCCGCGTTTGGTATCAGCGATTCGCCGCTAACAACGAAATTTCTTTAGCCGAGGCCAGGCGTTGGCTGACCGCCGACGAGTTGGCCGAGTTCAAATGGAGCGTGCAGGAATATATCAAGCGCGGGCAGGAAAACGCTATTGACGGTCAGTGGGCTAAACAGCTGGAAAACGCCAGCGCGCGGTTTCACATATCCCGGCTGGAGGCGCTGAAAATCCATACTAGGCAGAGTTTGGAAAATTTGTTTGCCGACCAGCAGGGGGTTGTCGGCCAGACTATGGGCGAGGTTTACCGTAGCGGTTATTACCATACGGCGTTTGAGATTCAAAAGGGTTTTGGCATTGGCTGGGATATTGCCGCGGTGGACGAGCGGCGGCTGGCTAAGGTGCTGGCTAAACCCTGGGCGGCGGACGGGCGCAACTTTTCCGAGCGGATTTGGGGCAATCGGGATAAGCTGGTGAATGAACTGCACACCGAGCTGACACGAAATATTATGTTAGGGCAGGATCCGCAAAAGGCGATTGACGCGCTGGCCAAAAAGCTGAACGCCTCCCGAACCAACGCCGGGCGGCTGATGATGACCGAGCAGGCCTATTTCAGCAGCGCGGCGCAGCGGGACTGCTTTGCGGAGCTAGGCGTGGAGCGTTTTGAGATTGTGGCGACGCTGGATAGCCACACTTCGGAGATTTGCCAGCAGGCGGACGGCGAGGTTAAGCCGATGAGCGATTTTGAGCCGGGGGTTACCGCGCCGCCTTTTCACGTCAACTGCCGCAGTACCACCGTGCCGTATTTTGACGATGAGTTTTCGCAGGGCTGGGAGCGCGCGGCCAGAGATGAGCAGGGTAAGACTTACTATGTACCGGCCAATATGACGTATAAAGAGTGGGCAAAGGCCTTTACCGAGGGGGATAAAAGTGGTATAATAAATACAGTTAAAGATTGCAACAGTTTTGATAATTTGGCTGATTATTTATCCTCAAAGTATGCAATCAAAATGTCTGCCGAGGTAATGCAGCTTGATTTTGCGGCGGTAAAAAATGCTTTGCAGGGTGTGGAAACGGTTTTTGCTGAATATCCTGATGTTGGCAGATTGATTAATGAGGCGGTTGTCGCACAAGCTGGCGTTATGTCTTGTTCTGGTAAACAGTTAACATTTAATCCGGCCTATTTTACAGATTTACAGAAAATTACAGATATATGCAAAGAACAGGCGAGAATAAGATATTGGGTTAATAATAGTTCGCTTGGCTCCTTGGGAGCACACGAGGCTGGGCATGGTGTTGAATGGGCTTTGATACAAGCCAATTCAACTTATAACTATGATTTTGAGCGCATTTTGGCCTGGAATAATTGCACTGAAGCTAAAGCGATTATTTCACAGGCTTGTAAGAATATTAAACGAACGGAATTTGGCAAGAAAAAGGTTAACGCTGTGTTGATTCAGGGAATTTCGCGATATGCTGGCAAAAGTGCCTCTGAAACAATGGCCGAGGCTTTTGCAGATGTTTATGCTAACGGCGCTAACGCTAATCCTCTATCGTTGGAAATTAAACGACTGACAGCTGAAAAAATGCAATCTTATAAGGGGCTGACATAATATGTTATCTAAAAATATTGAAACTATGGCACAGACGCCTTGGTTGGAATATGCAACTTATGATGAAGACGGGTTTGTGAACGGGGTGCGTGAAAACGCGCCGGCAGATATTAAAAAAGCTTATCAACATTACCAAAAGACTATGCAGGAATGTATAGCAAAGAACGAACCAATTATGAGGTAAAAACTATGGTAAGAAAGTATATAGAAACTATCGCCAGCTTAAAGCCGGAACAAGGCGAGGTTTATGTCATAATCGGCGGGCGGCGCTATTTCCTGGCAGCTTGTAATATAACGATTGACGTTAAACAGTGTTCAACGCAGGTTAATACTATTGGTACGTTAAACGCCCAATACAAAACTACCTTTGCCACTCTGGTGTTTTGCGTTGATTTGGAGCAATCCGAGCATTGCACCGCAGAAAATCTTGAGCAGGCGGACAACTATGAAATCGTTTGCGAGTTTCCAACCGGTATAAATGAAAGCGAGAAAATAACGCTAAAAAATTTTATATCGGCTGATGTGGATTTTTTTGTCAACGAATGGGTGTTTGAAATTGCAGACCAGGACACAATAAGGAATTTGTTGAGGTTTGCCTAAAACTTTAACAATAACCGAGGAGAAAATAATGGCAAGAGATGATTATTTTGTGGTTGCATATAGAATTTTAGCCTATCTGTACGCTTGCCTTAAAGAGGGCGAGCAGGTAGATGTTGATTATATATTGCCCGAATCGCCGGCACTGAATATAAACCGCGATTATTGGGAATATATTATCTGCCATTTGTATGAGGACGGCTATCTGGAGGGCGTAAGCCTGTTGAATGTAATCAGGAAAAGAACGCCGGCAATTAAGCTGACCGATAGGGTGATGATTACGCCAAAAGGAATTGAGTTTTTGCAAAACAATTCGGCAATGGCCAAGGCCAGGGATTTTTTGAAAACCCTTAAAGAAACAATTCCCGGCCTGTAAATTACAAATTACAACTGAATAACTTTTAAGCACTTTTGAGATTTTGTTTCAATAGTGCTTTTTATTATGTCTAAATTTAAGGAGGTAGAATTTATGAACAAAGATGAATTAATCGCTTTAGGTTTAACCGAGGAGCAGGCCGCAAAGGTGCTGGCAGAAATGGACAATCTGCAAAAGACGCTGAAAGAGCGAGATAAGCAGTTGGAAAGTCTGAAAAAGGCCAGCGGCGACAATGCGGAGCTGCAAAAGCAAATTTCCGCCTTGCAGCAGCAGAACGCCGAGCAGCAAAAGGAGCATAAGGCCGAGTTGCAGCAATTAAAGCTGGATAACGCCATTGACAACGCTTTGACGGCAGCAGGCGCCAGAAACAACAAAGCGGTGCGGGCCTTGCTGGATTTGTCCAATGTGCAGCTGGGCGAGGACGGCAAATTGACCGGCTGGCAGGAGCAGCTGACGGCCTTGCAGAAGTCGGACGGCTATCTGTTTGCGGCTGGCAGCGGCAACACTTTCCGCGGTTTTCAGCCGGCGGCGGGCAGCGGCGGGGTGCCGCAGGGACAGGTAGACACCCGCAAAATGAGCTATGACGAACTTTGCGCCTATATGCAGCAGAACCCGGGCGCGGAATTGAAGTAGAGTTGAAGTAAAAGAAAGGATGATGATTAATGCCAAATACAAAATTTGACGCGAAGAGTTTTAACCCGGAGGTTTTCCGCTATATGGTGGGGCGGGTGCCGAACTTGACAATGAATGAAATTGTCAAATCCAAGGCGCTGGCGCGCAACGCCGAAATTC
>CAQWMM010000066.1 GCA_948907985.1 uncultured Bacillota bacterium | reverse complement strand
TTGGCTTGGTGCGCGCAAATTATTGAAACTTATGGGGCGGATAGTTTTATTGGCCGTTTGGCCGCCACTATGCAGGGCAGCACCGATACCACTTTTTATGTGTTGACGGTTTATTTTGGTTCGGTCGGCGTACTGCGGCACCGCCACGCTTTGGCGGTGGGGCTGCTGGCCGATCTGGCGGCGTTTGGGGCGGCTTTCTGGTTGTGTTCAATTATGTTTAAATAAAAGTTGATTTAGAGGATTTTCTTTGTTATAATAGTAACAAGAATAATAAATGTAGAGAAAATATAAACTGAAAGATTGCTATGCTGGAAAGATCGTTATGATAGAAAGATTGCAGAAGATTTTAGCGCAGCGCAACGTGGCCTCTCGCCGGGCGGCGGAGCAGCTGATTTTGGCCGGTCGCTTAACAGTCAATGGCCGAACCGGGCAGTTGGGCGATAAGGCTGATCCGGATTGTGATGTGATTTTGCTGGATGGCCAACTGCTGCCGCCGCTGGCGGAGTTTCGTTATTTTTTGCTGTATAAGCCGGTGGGCTATATTACCAGCGCTCATGACGAGCGGGGCCGCCGCACGGTGTTAGATTTGTTTCATACCAAAGAGCGCCTCTATCCGGTGGGCCGTTTGGACTATGCTACCTCTGGTGCGCTGCTGTTGACCAACGACGGCGAATTGACTAACGCGTTGCTGCACCCCCGGCGAGAGATTGTCAAGGTGTATCAATGCGCCTTTCGGGGCCGGCTGACTAAGGACAAGCTGCGCCAGCTGGAGCGGGGGATTCTTTTGGAAGACGGCTGGACGGCCCCGGCCAGGGCGCGCAAAATCAATGACGCGGTGGTGGAATTGGCAATTCATGAGGGGCGCAACCGCCAGGTGCGGCGGATGATGGCGGCCATAGGGCTGGAAGTTAGCTGGCTTAACCGTGTCAGCTTTGCCGGGCTGACTTTGCAGGGGCTTAAACCCGGCCAGTGGCGTGAACTAACGGAGCAGGAGCTGGAAAGACTGCTTGAGTTTAAAAAATCTAAATAAAATTTGGGAGGCGAGAGAAGATGACAGAAATTAAGAAAAAGGGCAGCTCTACGGAGGAAAGAATGGAAATGGCCTCGGAAATTGCACGCGGTTATTTTCGGCAGGGGCTTAATTGCGCGGAATGTGTGGTTAAGGCGTTTATGGAAGTATATGATACCGGCTTTCCGCCGGAAACGGTGGCTTTGTCAACCGGTTTTGGCGCTGGTCTGGGGCATACCCGGGCCGGGGTTTGCGGGGCTATTTCCGGCGCGGTGATGGCGCTGGGTATGGTTAAGGGCCGCCGCGACCCGATGGCCGGCGAAGATATGGCGGAACGTGTGGCTAAATTGCAGCAGGAGGTTTACCCGCTGTTCGGCGATTTGGTACGCGAAATTCAGGCCGCTAACGAAGACCGCCTGATTTGTAAGGATTTGACCGATCCCTTTGAGGATTTTGACTGCAAGCCGCGCAAAAAATTCTGTATGCAGCTGATTGCTGACTGTGCGGCGCTGGCTGTTAAGCACGCTGATAAATAATAAAACGAGGAGTGAAAACCATGGAAAATGAAAGAACACGCTTAAAGCAGGGCATGGTGCAGGTTTATACCGGCGACGGCAAGGGCAAAAGCACGGCCTCTTTTGGTTTGGCGCTGCGGGCCGCCGGCTGCAATATGCACGTTGTAATTATCCAGTTTATGAAAGTCAGCGGCCACTATGCCGAAGACGAGGGGATTCGCCGCCTGGGCGAAACTGTGGAACATTATTGTTTTGGCAACCCCGGCTGGGTAAAAAAGGGCGAGGGCACCGAGGCGGATTATGCCCAGGCTAAAGCCGGCCTGGCTAAAGCGCGCGAGGCCTTGCAAAATCCGGATGTGGATATGGTAATTCTGGACGAGATTAACAACGCGCTTTATTTTGAGCTGCTTACCGAGGATGAGGTGTTGGCTTTAATTAAGGACAAACTGCCCAATATTGAGCTGGTTCTAACGGGACGCAACGCTCCGGACGCGATTATTGAGGCGGCCGACTTGGTTACGGAAATGCGCGAGGTTAAGCATTATTATACCAAGGGCGTGCCGGTACGCCGGGGTATTGAATTTTAATGCGCAAGGTTCTGGTGATTGGCGGCGGCGCGGCCGGTTGCCTGGCCGCGATTACCGCCGCCAGAGCCGGCGCTGCCGTTACCCTTTGGGAAAAAAACGACCGTCTGGGGCGCAAGCTGGCAATCACCGGCAAAGGCCGCTGCAATGTTACCAACGCCGCGCCGGTTGACGAACTGATTGCCAATATTCCCGGCAACGGGCGTTTTATGCACAGTGCGTTTGCCGCTTTTGATAATCAGGCGGTGATGCGTTTTTTTGAGGATTTGGGCGTGCCGCTGAAAGTGGAGCGCGGCCAGCGGGTTTTCCCCCAGTCGGACAGGGCGGCGGATGTAATTGCCGCTTTGGAGCGGGAACTGCACCGGCGGGACGTGAATGTTTGCCTGAAAACTTCAGTTAAGCGTTTGCTCATTGAAGAAACTGCCGCAGGCCGGCGCGTGGTCGGGGCGGTTGCTGCTAATGGTTTGAAAAAACAGGCCGACGCGGTAATTCTGGCAACCGGCGGCGCAACTTATCGAGCCACCGGCAGCAGCGGCGACGGTTATGCTCTGGCGGCGGCAGCGGGGCATACGATTATTGAACCTCTGCCGGCCCTGGTGCCGCTGACAGCGGCGGAAAGCTGGGTGGGGGATTTGGCCGGGCTTTCCCTGCGCAATGTGGAGCTGGCTATTTATAAAAACGGCGAGCCGACTAAGAAGAATTTACTGGTTAAGCTGTTTGGCGAAATGCTGTTTACGCATTTTGGCCTCTCCGGCCCATTGGTGCTGACGGCCTCCCGGCCGGCGGTGCTTTTCTGGCGGGATAATCCCGGCGCTGTTCTGCTGGCCCTGATTAATCTTAAACCGGCGTTAGCGCAGGAACAGCTGCAAGCCCGCCTGGACCGAGAGTTACAGTCCTCGCCTAAGCGGCATTTGCATAATGTTTTGGCCGATTGGCTGCCTAAATCTTTAATCTTGCCTTTCTGCCGGGTGGCAGAGCTGCCGGCGGATCAACCGTTAAATACGTTGCTGCCTAAGGAGCGCCGGCGTTTGCTGGAAACCATGCAGGCCTTTCCGCTCACTTTGACTGGCGCCAGGCCGCTTAACGAGGGGATTGTTACCTGCGGCGGGGTGGCGGTGCGTGAGGTTAACCCGAAAACTTTTGCCTCTAAGCTGGCCGGCGGGCTTTATATCACCGGCGAATTGTTGGACGTTGACGCTTTCACTGGCGGTTATAATTTGCAGGTGGCTTTCAGCAGCGGTTATGCGGCCGGTCAGGCAGCGGCTGCAATATAAAATAAGGAGTTATCCATATGAGTAAATGGATAACTCCTTAACTTTTAGCTTAAAATTATTCAGCGGTGTAGGGCAACAGAGCCACAATACGGCTGCGTTTAATAGCGTCAGTCAACATCCGCTGGTGTTTGGCACAGTTGCCGGAAACACGCCGGGGCAAAATTTTGCCGCGCTCGGTGATATAGTTGCGCAGGCGCGCGGTGTCTTTATAATCAATGTACTGCGCTTTGTCAACGCAGAAACGGCAGACACGACGACGGCTGCGACGGCCACGGTTGCCGCGGAAAGGGCGTCTTTCCTCCCTGGCTTTTTCTTCAGCCATGAGTATTCCTCCTTATATATTGTCCGATTGGACGAATATTTTTAATAATAGATTTTTTCGATATAGATTTTTAAGAAATTGTTTGTTAAAATGGCAAATCATCGCTGGTCAGCGGCATATTATCCTCAAAGCTGGCCGCCGCTACACTGGGGCTGGGCGGTTCGTAGGAATTAACACTGCAGGACGCGCCAGAGGACGCGCCGGAATCATAACCGCTGTTCTCGTTGCGGGATGATAAGAAACGAACATTATCCGCAATAACTTCTGTAACATAACGGCGCTGGCCGTCGTTGCCCTCGTATGAGCGGATTTGCAGTCTGCCGTCAACTGCGGCCAGGCGGCCCTTGGCTAAATACTGGGCGCAATTTTCGCCTTGCTTGTTCCAAACCACAATGTTAATAAAATCGGTTTCGCGGTTGCCGTCCTGATTAGTAAACGGACGGTCTACCGCCAGGGTGAAAGAGCAAACCGCGTGGCCGTTAGGCGTAAAACGCAATTCGGGATCACGGGTTAATCTGCCAATTAAAACAATTCGGTTCAACATAAAAAATTCACCTCTATTCAGGCAAACGGGTTACAAGATAACGCAAAACGCTGTCGGCAATTCGGAAATTACGTTCCAGCTCCTGCGGCAATTCCGGCTCAGCCTTAAAGGTTACTAAAACGTAGTAGCCATCGCGAAGTTTCTCGATTTCATAGGCAAGCTTTCTTTTGCCCCAAACATCGGTTTTAACAACTTCGCCGCCATTTGCCTGAATCAATGCGTTGAACTTCTCCACCGCAGCAGCATATTCCTCGTCGGTCATCTCCGGGCGCAGAATATACAAAGCTTCGTAATCACGCATATCAACACCTCCCTTCGGACGTCTGGCCGCTATATAAATACAGCGGCAGGGATTAAAATTCAATCTGTGGCTTATAAAAAACCATCTTTATAATTATAACAGATGATTTTGAAAAAAACAACCCCCAAAAGCCAAAAATTCTCAGAAAAAAACTCTTGCAAATAAAACGAATGTTCGTTATAATATTAATGGAACGTTTGTTTGCCGGTTTGGTGAGTTTTGTTAGTTTTGTGGGTGATAAAATGAATGGCCAAAATAAGGTTTACTTGTGTATTGATTTAAAATCTTTTTATGCCTCGGTGGAATGTGTGGAGCGCGGGCTGGACCCTATGCAGGCCCGGCTGGTGGTAGCGGACCCCGAGCGCGGCGAAAAAACAATTTGCCTGGCGGTCAGCCCGGCCCTGAAAGCGCTGGGGGTTCCTAACCGCTGCCGGGTGTTTGAAATCCCGCCCGGCCTGGATTATATTATGGCGCCGCCCAGAATGCAGCTTTATATTAATTATGCCGCCGAGATTTACGGCGTTTATTTGCGCTATATTGCCAAAGAGGATATTCATGTTTATTCAGTTGACGAGGCCTTTTTGGATGTTACGCCTTATCTGCATACCTATGGCGTATCGCCCAGACAGATGGCCAAAAAACTGATGAATGATGTTTTGGCGCAGACAGGCGTGCGCGCCACCTGTGGGATGGGCAGCAATCTGTATTTGGCTAAGGTGGCGCTGGATATTCTGGCTAAACACGCGCCGGATTTTATTGGCTGTTTGGATGAGGAAAGTTATCGTGCGCAGCTTTGGGAGCATCAGCCTTTGACTGATTTTTGGCGGATTGGCCGCGGTACGGCGCAGCGTTTAGCGCGCTATGGTATTAATACCATGCGCCAGGTTGCCCAGGCTGACGAAGAACTGCTTTATAAGCAGTTTGGTATCGACGCCGAACTTTTGATTGATCATGCCTGGGGGCGGGAAAGCGTTACTATTGCCGATATTAAAGCTTATCAGCCTAAAACCAACTGTTTGGCCAGCGGCCAGGTTTTAATGCGGGATTATAACTTTGCGGAAGCACGGCTGATTGTTAAAGAGATGGTGGACGTTCTTTGCCTGGATTTGGTTGATAAGGAACTTGTAACCTCTTCAATCAGTATGTATATAGGTTATAGTAACAGTCTGCATTTGCCGGCGGTTAAAGGCAGTGCCTCGCTGCCTGTGGCAGCCAGTTCGTCGGCGGTGTTGGTTCCGGCGGCGGTGGGGCTTTTTGAACAGATTGTGGACCAGACTAAACCTGTGCGCCGTATTAACATCGGATTTAATAATTTGCTGCCGGAGGGCAGCCGCCAGCTGACGCTGTTTGATAATCTGGACGTGGTGCTGCAACGGGACAGGCAGGTGCAGCGTACCGTTTTGCATCTTAAACAGAAGTATGGACGCAATACTATTTTAAAAGGAATGAATTTTGCTCCCGGCGCGACCGGGCGGGAGCGTAATCAACAGATTGGAGGTCATAAAAGTGGCGGCGAGGTATAAACCGCAATGCCCGATGCCGGCTGCGGAGCGCGCTAAACAATTTATGCCTTTTTCAGCGGTGCGGGGGCTGCAAGCGGCGCTGCGCCGCAAAGAAGAAGAACTGGGGCTGCAAACGCCCAAGCTGCTGGCCGATGAGGCGGCGGCGGAATTGGATGGCAAACTGCGCAATTTGCGAAAAGGCAGCCGGGCGGCGATAACTCATTTTGCAGACGGGCGCTACATCCAGAGCAGCGGACAGGTGCAGGCTATTGACAGTGTTAAAAGGCTGCTGGCTTTGCTCGCTCCTGATTCAGCGGTGGTCAGCATTGCCTGGGCGGATATTATAAAAATAGATTTGTTTTAATTTGTTGAGTTAGTGTTATCGGTCGCGTAGAGGCATAGCCAAATTTCGGTATCGTTATTAATCGTGTAAATGTGTGAATTGCCGGCCTCCAGCAGGTCGGCGTAAAACCAGGCCTGGGCAGGGTTATCCGGCCAGTTCTTGATTTGGGCAAAAGCGCCGTTGCCGGCGTTGGGCTGGCGTTTTAACAGGCGGTTCAGCAGACTGACGCTCTCGGCCCGGGTGATTGGTTCATCCGGGGCAAACTTGCCGTCGGGGTAGCCTTTTATCCAGCCATAGGCCGCCGCCTGGCTGATTTGTTGGCTTGCCCAGTGCCCGGCGGTATCGGTAAAAGTAAGATTATTATCTAAAGTTGTCGATAAAATGTCGTTTGTATTATCATTGGCCGTCATAAATTCGTAAAATTGGCTTGCCATATTGACCATTTCGGCGCGGGTTAAGATATGCTGGGGATAAAGTGTTTCAGCCGGCATTTGGGGTTCTGATACAATCTGCCGGTAAAGACGCTGAAATATAGTGGCTGCCTCGGCGCTGGTGATCTGGGCATTGGGCCGGATTGTGCCGTCCGGATAGCCTTGAATATAGGCTCTGTGCAGCAGCGTTTGTGGTTCTGTGTCCTCATCGGACGGCCAATCGTCAGAATTTGAACTGTCCTCGCTGGCGTTGGGCTGCTGGGGTTTTACGGCTGGCTGTTTGATTGCCCAAACAGCGTAAAGAGTAATCATTGGTTGGTTTTTGGTCAGTGTCAGCTTATCGCCGGCTAAATATTCGGCCTGTCCGGCGTTTGGGGTTGTTGCCCAGCCGGCTAAAATAAAATTCTGGCGTTGTGGCTGCTCGGCGGTTATTTCAAATGTACAGTTGTCTTGGGTGCTGTATTGAATTTGTTCAGCCGGATTATAGCTGCCACCTGAAGCGTCATAATAAATACCATAAGCCGTTTCCGGAAGTTCCGGCGGCGAGGGTTGGTCGTCCGGCGGCAGGTCGGGCGCATTGGGATCACGCTGCCAAACGGCATATAAAACCATTTCCGGCGCATCACAATGCAGAATAACAATATCCTCTGGCTGATAAAGAGGGCTTGGGGCGGACGGTTCCAACGCCCAACCGGAAAAAATATAATTTGGGCGTATGGGCTGTTCCTGAGGAATGACGAATAAAAAGCTTTCGTCCAGGGCCGAGGCCTTTTGCGGATAGGGCGCAGCGCTGCCGCCGTTGGCCGCAAAGCGCAGGCTGTAATTGTATATTGTCTGGGGCGGTTCCGGCGCATAGACCACCGGGAAAACCGGCCATTTCTGTTCGGCGCTTTGCCAGCTGGCGCTTAGTGGATTATAGGTTAAAAGTATTGTTTGCGTGGCGGTCGCGCCCGGCTTTAATTTGTGTGAACCATAACTGACATTATAGGCGGCGATGTAAGGTTGCGCGATGAACGACAGGCGGCAGGTGTAAATATTCTGCCGGTTAAGCTG
>CAQWMM010000065.1 GCA_948907985.1 uncultured Bacillota bacterium | reverse complement strand
GCCTGCGCCCCGGCGAGGCCGCCGGAATCCGCACCGACGAAGATATTAAAGACAATATTTTGACAATCAAGCGTAGCATAAACAGTCGTAATGAAATAACCGACGGTAAAAATGCTAACGCCCTGCGTTCCCAATACCTGCCGGAAATAGCCCAGAAGATTATAGCTGACCAGCGGCAAATGTTACGCCAGAACGGTATTATATCCCCCTGGCTTTTCCCCAATCCCCAAGGCAGCGTTGCAAGCCCACATTATATCTATAAGGTTTGGGCAAACTTCCGGAACAAAAACCAGATAACGCCTTGTACGCTCTATGAACTGCGCCATACCATGGTTTCCATAACCAAAAACGGCGTGCCAACTCATCTGCTTAAAATGGTTTTAGGCCACACCGAGGCTATGGATACATACGGCGTTTACGGACACGAATTTGCCGGCGACTTACAAAACGTAGCCAATGCCACGCAAAACATATTCAGCCAAATTTTAGGCAGCTAGCGTTTATACACAGCATTAGAAAAGCGGCTATTTCACTAACAGAAATAACCGCTTTTTATTTTAGCCTTTTCAAGGTGTGTTACAAAATGTGTTATTAAAATTCTATCTAACACTCAAACCCTGTAAATAAAGGCCTTTCATTGGTGGAGATAACAGGATTTGAACCTGTGACCTCTCGCATGTGAGGCGAGCGCTCTAACCAACTGAGCTATACCTCCAAAATTTAACTGTGCATATATTATAGCTAAAATGGAGGCAAAAGTCAAGGCAAAAGCTAATTATTTACAATTTTTTTTGCATGCAGCTGGTTCTGGTGTTCCTTGCCGTGGATAATCTGGCGCAAAAAAGCGTTAACCGGCGTGGCCAGGCCAGCCTCGCGGCCATACTCTTCCACAATGCCGGAGAAATAGTCCACCTCGGTAATGCGCCCGGCCTTAATATCCTGGTGCATACTGGTTTGGGCGGTGCGCGGAAAAGCCGCCATAAAACGTTCGGTTTCTTCGCGGTCAGTCTCGGTTAAATCCACGCCGCGCCGTCTGGCCAGCTCCACCACCTCCTGCATGGCGGCCGAGGCCAGCTGAAAATACTCCTTAACCTCGCTGCACTCATAAATAAAGCAGTCCACCGCCGCCGTAACCTGGTTATAGCCCACGTTCAGCATAAACTTTTTCCAAATGGTGCGCTCCATATCCGGAGCGATCTCCAGCGGAATGGGCGTGCGGCTTAAAATCTGCCGAACCTGCTCCACCTCCGGCGCGTAAGGCTCGGCGTTGCGCTCCCAGCCAAACTGCAAAACGCCGCGGGTAGTAAAATCAATGGCGTTAACCGTACGACGGGCGTCAATCCCCATAGCGATGCCAAACAACACTCTGGCCTGCGGAAAGGCCCAGCGCAAGGTAGGCGTGACGCTGATTCCGTTTAACAGCGGCACAATAATCGTACCCTCGCCCACAAAGGGGCGCATATCCGCCAGCGCGCCCTCCAGACCATAATTTTTTACGCAGACGAAAATAACTTCCGCCGGTTGGCTGTCGGCTGACGGCTGCTCCACCAGCAGCGGATATTTTTCACCGTTCACCATTAAGCCCTCGGCTTGCAGACGCTCATACCGGCTGCCGCTGGCAATGGCAAAAAATTCTTCTGGGTAGGCGTTATAAAGATCCATACCAAAAACCGAGCCAACCGCGCCCATACCAATCATTGCAATACGCACAAAAAATCACCTCCAAAGATTATACGGATTCCATTTGTCTAAAGCCAAATGGATGGTTCACACTAATCTCTGCCATCGCCTTTCAGGCTTGGCAATCGATAAGTGTTCACTCAATAGTTTTCGGCCACGCCCAGCAAACGCCCGTCCAGCATAATTCTGAGCAGCGCGTTTTCTCTCTGCAAATCGCGCCAGTCCAAAGCGCAGCCCAAAATAAAGTTAGCCGGCAGTTTTTGCGCCTTTGCAGCATAAAACTGCCATATTTCTTTATCCGGCAACAACTCACCCCAACGGTTATTTATAACCACCACACCGTCCGGCCTCTCCACAAACCAGGGCAAACGAACGGCGCTGACCTCCGCCTGAACAAGTTTTTCCAGATACAGCCAATGCAGCAGCCAGTAAAAGCCGCACATTTCGGTTGCGCTGTTGTTCAGCCACAGGCGCAACGACTCGCCGGCAGCGGCCTGTTCCAGCAAAAACCGCGGCGGGTCATCGTCGTCGGCAATTTGGCCAGCACTGAAATCACGCTCAATGCAAAAGACCTGGCTGGAAAAGCCGCTCTGACGCAGACTAGCCACCGCGCCAGGATCAGCAAAGAAAACATCAATCATAAAAATTAACCCCGCAATAACAACTCACAACTTATTCTATCTCCAAAACGGCCATAAACGCCTCCTGGGGAATCGTAACGCTGCCCACCTGTTTCATCCGCTTTTTGCCCGCCTTTTGCTTTTCCAGCAACTTGCGCTTGCGCGTTACGTCGCCGCCATAGCATTTGGCCAGAACGTCTTTGCGCAGCGCCTTAATCGTTTCGCGGGCGATAACCTTATTGCCGATCGAGGCCTGCACCGGAATCTCAAACAGCTGCCGGGGAATCAGCCGGCGCAGTTTATCGGTCAGCGCCCGCCCCCGATAATAGGCCTTGTCCTTATGCACAATGCAGGAAAGCGCGTCTACCACCTCGTTGTTCACCATAATATCCAGCTTAACCAAATTGGACTGCTGATAGCCGGACAGTTCATAATCCAGCGAGGCATAGCCTTTGGTCATACTCTTCAGTTTGTCGAAAAAGTCAAAAATAATCTCGGAAAGCGGCAAATCATAAAGCAGCATTACCCGCGTCGGCGTGATGTATTCCATATTCAAAAACGTACCCCGCTTATCCTGCCCCAACTCCATCACATTGCCCACAAAATCCTTAGGCACCATAATTGTAGCTTTAACATAAGGCTCTTCAATGGCCAGCAGCTCGCCCGCCGGCGGCAGTTCGGTGGGATTGTCAATCTCCAATACTTCGCCGTTGGTCTTGGTAACGCGATAATTCACACTGGGCGCGGTGGTAATCAATTCCAAATCATACTCGCGCTCCAGCCGCTCCTTGATAATTTCCATATGCAGCAACCCCAAAAAGCCGCAGCGAAAGCCAAAACCCAGCGCCGCCGAGGTTTCCGGCTCATAAAGCAAAGCCGCGTCGTTAAGCTGCAATTTTTCCAGCGCGTCTTTCAAATCGTTATACTTGGAGGAATCCACCGGATAAAGACCGCAGTAAACCATCGAAACCGCCGGCCGGTAACCGGGCAGCGGCAGCGGCGCAGGATTAGCCGCGTCGGTTATGGTGTCACCAACCCGCGTGTCGCGCACATTTTTAATGCTGGCCGTCAAAAAGCCCACATCACCGGCGGCCAGCGTGTCCACCAGCTTAATATTTGGGCTTAAAACGCCAACCTCCACCACCTCAAACTCCTTTTGGGTGTTCATCATCCGTACCCGCATCCCCCGGCTGACCTCGCCGGACATCACCCGGAAATAAGGCAGAACCCCCTTGTAAGCGTCAAAAGTGCTGTCGAAAATCAGGGCGGAAAGCGGTTCCTCCCGGCTGCCGGCCGGCGCGGGAATCCGCTGCACAATGGCCTCCAAAACGTCTTCAATGCCCAGGCCGGTTTTAGCCGAAATCAGCAGCGCATCATCCGCCGGCAGACCGATAACCTCTTCAATCTCCGCCTTAACCGCATCAGGATCAGCGTTGGGCAAGTCAATTTTGTTAATGACGGGGATAATCTCCAAATTATTCTCCAGCGCCAGATAGACGTTGGCCAACGTCTGCGCCTCAATGCCCTGAGCAGCGTCCACCACTAGCAGCGCGCCTTCGCAGGCCGCCAGCGAACGGCTGACTTCATAGTTAAAATCGACGTGCCCAGGTGTATCAATCAGATGCAGGGTATACTCCTGGCCGTCTTTGGCCTGATAGTTCAGGCGTACCGCTTTTAGCTTAATAGTAATGCCCCGCTCCCGCTCCAAGTCCATATCATCCAGCACCTGCGCCTCCATCTCGCGGCTGGAAAGCGCGCCGGTGTATTCCAGCAGCCTGTCCGCCAAAGTTGATTTGCCATGGTCAATATGGGCGATAATACAAAAATTACGAATATTTTTCTGAACCGTTTCCTGTTTGTTATCCTTGCTCATTTATGAATTTTTCCTCTCTATCTTTCCTCGGTTTCCCGGCGCGGCCGGAATTTGCGCCGCAGAATATTCATCAGTTGTTCGGCCTCCGGCATTTTCCACAGGCAGGCCAATGCCATAAACAGCCCCATGCCCAGCCCCATGGCCGTCAAAATCTCAGCCAGCTGGGCCAGCTTGCCGGAAAAGGGCACATACAGCTGCCAAAAGCGCGCCCACAGCCAAACGGCCGCGCCCATTAGCAGCGAAATCAGCGTGGTTTGCAGGGTGGATTTTAACAGCGCCCAGCTGCCGATATCGCCAATCTGCCAGTTAAGCAGCACAATCAGCACCACCATATTAAAAATGCCCGCCACCGAATAGGCCAGCGCCAGACCGCCCTGGGCCATATAACGTACTAAAACTATCGAAAGCACCACATTTACGGCAATCGAGAGCACCGCCACCGCCACCGGTTTACGCGTATCCTTTAGAGCGTAAAAAGCGCGGGACAGCGTATGAATCGCCGCATAGGCAAAAATGCCAATCGTATAAAAAATCAGCGCATAAGCGGTTTGGCTGGTATCCTCGGCGGTGAAAGCGCCGCTTTTGAACTCATACATAAAGCGAATCACCGGCTCGCTTAGCGCGGCCAGACCAAAAGAGGCCGGAATCGTAACAAAAATTACCGTACGCACGCCCATCATCAGCGTTGCCTTGAAGTTGTCCCACCGCTCCTGCGCCGCCAACTGCGTCATCGTCGGGAAAAAGGCAATGCCCACCGTAATACCAAACAGCGTAATCGGCAGCTGCATTAAACGCTGAGCCGCCCGCAAAGCCGAAACCAGGCCCTCGTCCAGCCCGGAGGCCAAATTCTGGTTGACGAACAGATTAAACTGGCTGGCCCCCAGACCGATAAAAACCGGCACAATCAGCGCCAGCAACTCCTGCACGCCAGGATGGCGCAAATCAAAACTAAACGTGTAATGCAGCCCCATTTGCCAAAGCTTGACAAACTGCACCAGAAAGTTCATTATCGCGCCCAGTACCACGCCCACCGAAAAGCCGGCGATGCCGTAGCCGGGGAAATAATGTTCAATCGGCGCGGCCAGCAGCACGCCGCCCAGAATAATACCCAGATTATACAGCACCGAGCCTACCGCCGGCGCCATAAACTCCTTATAAGACTGCAAGATACCGGTGCTGATACCGGAAAGGCACATAAAAATTACCTGCACAAACATAATGCGCGTCAGATTAATCGTCAGCACTTTGGTCGAGCCGTCAAAACCGGGCACCAGCCAGTCCACCAGCTGCGGAGCCAGCGCCACGCCCACCGCCACGCCGATTATCAGCAGAACCATAATCCAGTTAAAAATAATGCTTAAAACCTGCCAGCCCTCCTGCTCCTGATTACGCGCCAGATAGCTGGAAAAAACCGGAATAAAGGCAGAAGAAAGCGCGCCGCCCACCAAAATCATATACAAAAAATCCGGTATGGAAAAAGCCGCGTTATAAGCATCGGTTAAATTGTTCTGGCCAAATTTGGCAAAAATCAGCACATCGCGCAGATAACCCAAAATACGCGAGGCGATGGTGCTAAGCATCAGCAGATTGGCCGCCGCCAGCAGCGACGCGCCGCCCCTGGGCGCATCAGCATTGCCTTTAGCAGTATCCCCTTTAGCCGTATCCAATGAAGCGCTCAAAAAAATTTCACTTCCAGTTGCTATGGTTTTATTATATTATATCACATTAAAATAAATGTTACAACAGGAATTTTGCGCTTTATTTGCCGGCGTCCGCCTCCTCCAGCAAAACCTGACGAATAGCCTCGGCCAGCAAGGCGGCGGAATACTCGATTTCGTCAATATTATTTTCAGTACTGCCCAACTCCACCAGGATTGCATGATTAAAAATGTGCTGATTATAGCGGCCGGCCTGCACCGAAACCCGCCGCAACAGGCCGGGATATAATTCTTCCATTTTATCACCCAGGCGCTGCATAAAATCGCGGTTCTGCTCCCAGTTGGGGTTATCGTAACGCTGGGCGCTGCCGCAAACCAGCATAATCCGCGCCGCACTGCGCCCGCCGATCTCCGCCACCGAGGCCTCGCGGCTCACCCCGGCGTCGCGGTGCAGATCAATTAACAGCTGCAAATTGGGATAAGCCGCCAGCAGGCCTTCCGCCGTCGCCAGAGAGTTGGCATAAGACTTGTTCCAATCCGGCCAGTCGTGAATAGTTTCGTCCACAAAAACGCCCACGCCCTCAGCCTGCAATGCGGCCTGCAAAGCCGCCGCCCCTCTGTATACGCCGCCCTGTTCGCCATACACCTTGGCCTGTCCAGAATAGCTGGTGTAGCTCTCCGAGCTGTGAGTGCAATAAACCGCCACCTTAATCTCACCGGCGGCCTCCGCCAAATCCTGCTGGTATCGCCGCCAGGCAAAAAGCGCCTCGCTGTCGGCCAACAAACGGCCTGGCCAGGGCCAGCTGACTTCTTCCGGCAGCATAACCGCGCCCGAGGCCGCCGGCTGGCTGCCGGCATGCAAAATAATCCCCCCGGCCAAGCCCAGCAGCAGCAAAAACCAAAGCCCCGCCCAGCTTTGGCGGCGGCCGCCCCCGCTATATGATTGTCTATCGTTAACACGCATAGTTACCCTCCAATTTCTATTTTAATGCTTATGAAACAGAGGGCCAAATTATGCCTGCCCGGCTATTGACAGGCGCGGGCCAAACAGGCTATAATTATAAAAAGGCTATTTTCACAAAGGAGGCGTTTATTATGGGTATGACCGATTTACAATTTAAAAGTTATTTGAAAATGCTGATTAACACCTTGGAAGAAGCGACCAACAAAGATACCAAGGAGCAAATTATTGCAGAAATTAATAAACTGAAAAAGAATTTGCAAGAGGACTTGCAGGGCTAAGCCAGGGGCGGATCATCGCCCCTAAATTTCTTATAAAAAATGATTTTACCTATTGCATTTTGGAATTTTTTATGCTAAAATATATTGGTTGAATTGTAAAAATGATTTTTTAACGCTTATAAAGTTTTTATATATACACAAATGCTTTACAGGAGGTGAAATTATGGCAAACATCAAATCTGCGAAGAAAAGAGTACTCATCGCCGAGGCCAGACGCCTTAAAAACGCCGCTGCCCGTTCCCGTATCCGTACTGCAATCAAGAAGTATGAGGTATCCTTGGCGGCAGGCGCTAACAAAGAGGAAACTCAGGCTTTGCTGCGCGAGGTTATCAGCCTGCTGGACAAGGCTGCCCGCACCAATTTGATTCATCGCAACGCGGCCGCCAGAAAGAAGTCCCATCTGGTTCTGCGCTTTAACAAAACCTATGCAGCTTAATCTATAAAAATATATTAAAGGTGATTGCCTTTTTCAGCAATCACCTTTTTGTTATTTATCAAACAAATCGTCATGCGTACCGGTTCGGAAAGCCACCAAAACCAATTCATCATTATCAATTCGATAAATCAGCAGCCAGTCCGGCAGTATATGACATTCTCTAAAGCCTTTATAATCGCCAGTTAAAGCATGATCTTTAAATTGCCAGGACAAAGGTTCACCAGCCAAAAGAGTATCTATAATATTTTCAATCTTTGCTATATCGTAACCACGCCGCATCATTCTCTTATAATCCCGACGATATTTGGCGGTTGTTTTAAATTTTAACATTTTCTAATCCCCTACTTCTTCCGCCATTTCTGCTTCCATTTCCAAAGTAAATTCATGAGCCGAATTATAGGTTTTGGTTTCTATTTTGCCGGATATAATATCTTCGGCCTCCTGCATTGCCGCCAGAGTTTCGGCATTGTACCTGGGCATTTTCACCTCAAAGGGCAGCCCCTCGTCCAAAAGCGCTTTATGAAAAAAAATATTAACCGCCTCGGTAACTGTCATACCCAAATCCGCAAAAAGATTCTCCACTTTGGCTTTAATTTCCGGCTCGATCCGAATATTGATATTAGCAGTTTTTGCCATTGCTGCCACCTCCAAATTTTTTCTGCTATTATTATACACGCTTTGACGCACAATGTCAACACAATGTTAACTATAAAAACAGTCTGAATTATTTAACTAATGCCGCTATACTCTAAAATTGTATCCATTATTTCTGATGAGCGCCGGTGCG
>CAQWMM010000064.1 GCA_948907985.1 uncultured Bacillota bacterium | reverse complement strand
GCGGCCAGCACGATCAGCGGTACGATGAACGCCTCAATCCGCTTAAAGCTGCTGGAGGCCGGCGGTATCCTGCCGGAGCAGGCGCAAAATAATGTGTTGAGTTTGAGCGTGGTGGACAGAGGGCTTTATAATCCCACTTACGGCTATCTATATTTTCTGTTCCCGGCGCTGTTGGCAATTTTTGTGCAGCAAACCTTTCTGGCGGCGGCCTCGCCTTATTTGATTGAGAAAAAACAGGCTTTGCGTCTGGCCCCCAGCGTCAGTTCTGCTTTCGGCCAGGTGGCCGGGCGGCTTTTAAGCTTTGGGCTGGCCGGCACCCTGGGGCTGTTTATCTGCATTATGGCGCTGCATTGGGTTTTCGCCTATCCGCTTAAAGGCAGTTTCCAGTTGATTTTAATGGTGCATTTGCCGTTTTTGCTGGGCATTTGCGGGATGACGCTGTTGATTGCCGCCATATTTGACGATGTTACCCATTGCACGCAGTTTAATATGTTTATCACTATCCCGAGCCTGCTTAGCTGCGGCTACGCCTGGCCGGAGTTTATGATGCCGGCGGCCTTTAAGGCGGCGGCGGTGCGGATTTGGCCGCTTTATTACTTTGCCAATCCACTGCGGGATATTATACTGAAAGACGCTGATTTTTCGATTATCGCCCCTTATGTGCAGGGCGGCCTGTGGTTTGCGGCCTTTTGGCTGCCGGCCGGTATGCTGGCCTATACCTATAAAATTAAATTGCTGCGCCAGATTAGAGACTAACCTCTGGCAATTTGAGCTATAACGATTTGGAATATGTTAGCTATGCCGAACTTGCTATATCTGAACAAGCATTCATATGATATAATATAAATATCAAAAAGTGTTTTCAGATTATCAGCCAAGGGAGGTATGGCAGATGCAAAGATTGACGATTAAGCTGATTGCTTTGGTGGTTTTGGCGGCGGCCGCTTTGGGGCTGCTTGGCGGTTGCAGCCGGGTTAGCGCCGACGCGGCAGGGGCGGACGTTCAGGTTATCGGCGTGGCGGTGTATAGCTATACCGATGATGAGGTCAGCATGTTTCGGCAGTATTATCAAAATTATATTGAAAGCAATTTTCCGGTAAGCTTTGTTTATTCCGAGGCTATCCGCAGCGCGGCAGACGAGCAGAATTTTATCCGTCAGGCTAAAGCCGCCGGGGCGGAGGGGATCATCTCTTTTATCACCTATGATTTGCCGGCGGCGGTGGAGCTGGCCGCCCAGAATGAAATGTACTTTATGCTGGGCTCCGGCACTATCAGTGAGGACGATTTTGCCGCCGTGGCTGCCGAGCCGCATTTTCTGGGTGTAATCGGCCCGGATCACCAGGACGAATATCAGACCGGTTATGACATGGCGGTTCATTTTGCCGAAAAGGCGGCGGCTGAACAGAATTATCTGATTGTGGCCGGCGGCGCGGGCTTGGGCAACGCCATGCACAGCTATCGGGCGGAGGGTATGCTGCAAGCTCTGACGGACGTTTACGGCTGGGAATATAACCGGCCGCTGGCGGAAATTTTGCAGTCTGCCGAGCCTTTGCAGCTGAACGAGCATGTTTATTATTATCCCGGTTATGTGCGCGGCGATGAGTTTTTGACTGATTTCGGCGAATTATTGACGGCTGCCAATATCGACGTGGTATTGGATACGATGATGGCCGGCGAATTTATGCCGGCTATTGCCCAGGCGGAAAAGGTGGGCGGGCGCGATATTCTGGTTGGTGCGGTGGATTGCTTTTCCGAGAATAACTTCCGGGCTTTTTGTCAGGAGGGCAGCCTGGATTATCTGGCCGGTAAATATGCCTCGATGATTGGGCCGTCCTTTGCGGCCATGTTTAACGCGGTCCAGGGGGACGCTGATTTTATGCGCGAGAACGGGCAGGCTTTCCGCCTGCATCAGGGTTTTTGGCTGGCCAGGGACGCCGCCGGTTTTGCCGAACTTTACGCCTGCACCCAGGGGGTTTATGTTAACGCTTACAGCGCCGACGATCTGCGCGGGGTGATAAAAGCCTATACCCCGGCGGCGGATTTTGCCGCTTTGCGGGCTTTAACCGAGGCCAGCGATGTGGAATCGGTTAAAGCGCGGATTGCCGGACAATAAAAAAGAAAGAAATTGCATAAGATATGTTGCAAAAAGCCTCTCTTTGTGCTATTATATAGGCAAAGGGAGGTTTTTAATATGACTACTATTAGCTTACGTTTTGATGATGACTTGAAACGCCAGTTGGATGAAATCTGCGAGGAAATGGGCATGAATTTAACCACCTGTTTTATGATTTATGCCAAAAAGCTGGTGCGGGATCGGAAAATCCCTTTTGAGATTGAAGCGCCGCCGGACCCTTTTTTTTCGGAAAGCAATCTGCGCCAACTGCGTAAATCGGTGGAACAGGTTAAAAACGGTCAGGTTGTGGTGAAGACTATGGAAGAGTTGGAGGCTATGGCGCGTGACTAAAATTACCTTTTCCGAAAAGGCTTGGGATGAATATTTGGATTGGCAGTTTCAGGATAAAAAAACTTTGCGCAAGATTAATGCCCTGCTTAAAGACATGCAGCGGCAGCCTTTTGCTGGAGCCGGTAAGCCGGAGCCGCTGAAAAACGACAACCGGTGGAGCCGGCGACTTAATGATAAAGACCGTTTGATTTATGCCTTGTCTAATGATACTATTATTGTTTATCAGTGCAAAGGGCACTATGATGATAAATAAAAACAAACGCACCGTTTTTGGCGGTGCGTTTTTGCTTTACATGTCTGTTAATTTGTAAGGGTTGACGTATTCCGGGCAGAGCTGCTGTTCGCTCCAGTCCAGCATGGTTTGCAGAACCGGGATAAAGCTTTGACCAAACTCGGTCAGCGAATATTCCACTTTGGGCGGCACCTCCCGATAAACTTCGCGGTGCAGAAAACCGTCCTGCTCCAGTTCGCGTAACTGCTTGGTTAAAGTGGACTGGGTTATGCCCTCCAGCCGGCGCAAAAGTTCGCCAAAGCGCTGCACTTTGTAAAAAGCAACGTACCAGAGAATTAGAATTTTCCATTTGCCGCCAATAACGGATTGTAATTTGCTCATCGGCAGACAGCGGGCAACGGCGGATTGCGCCGTAAATTTATTATTAGCCATAAAAACACCTCGCCCTTATTATAACGCAAATTTCGGCCAAAGGCAAGGCCCGATAATCGGCCAGTAGTATTAGAAATCATACTACTGCCAAAAAAATACAGTACTTGTTTGAGTGAAACCAATGTGTTATGCTAAGGCCAGAAAATAGATCGGGGGTGTTTTTTATGCACTATACGGGAACTGTTTGGCGGCCGCCCTATGAGGCGGGTTCGCTTTTATTGGAAGCGACTGCCGGCTGCACGCATCACAAATGCAAATTCTGTACCTTATACGCAGATTTGCCCTTTAAGTTCAGAATGTCGCCAATGCAGGATATTGAAAACGATTTACTGGAGCTTAAAGCCACCCTGCGCCAGCAGGAAATCCGGGGCTGGTTTAAGCTGTATAACCGGCCGCTGCCGGACAGGGTTTTTCTGGTGGGCGCTAATCCATTTGTGCTAAAGGCGGAACGTCTGCTGGCAATCGCGGAAATGATAAAGCGGATTTTTCCGGATAACCAGACAATCGGCTGCTTTGCCAGAATTACGGACGTTGCTTTGAAAAGCGATGCAGAACTGGCTGAACTGCGCCGGGCCGGTTATGACGGGCTGACTATCGGTGTGGAAACCGGCGACGACGAGGCTCTGCGTTTTATGCGCAAGGGCTATCTGGCGGTGGATATTATTGCGCAGTGCCGGCGGCTGGATAAGGCGAAAATCAGCTATAACTTTTTCTATCTGACCGGCATTTCCGGCCGGGGGCGCGGCGAGGCCGGAGCCGTGGCGACGGCGGAGGTCTGCAACCAGCTGCACCCGCAGAGAATTGGCGCCAGTATGCTGACGGTTTATGCCAACTCTGAACTTTATCCGGAAATTCAGCGGGGCGACTGGCAGGAGGAAAGCGAGCTGGAAAAATACCGCGAGCTTAAAGTTCTGTTGGCGAACTTGCAAATCCCGGTTTGGTTTGGGGCGCTGGGAGCCTCTAACGCCATACCGTTTGCCGGCAATCTGCCGGAAGAAAGAGAGCGTCTGCTGGCGGCGCTGGATGAGATTTTGCATAGCCTTTCCGAAGATGATCTGCGGGAGTACCGCCAAAATCTGCGGCATTTATAGGTTGTTGTGTCGAATAAAAGCGCGCCGTTTCTTTTTGCGGTGCGCTTTTTACTTATAAATAAAGATAAACAAAAAATATATTGAAAAAGCCAATCTATTATGCTAGAATAAAATAGTATAATTGTCTAAAAAAAATCAACCGAGCAGACGGAGGTATGCTATGGAAATTGACAGAGAAATGGTTGAATATGTGGCGGAGCTTAGCAAGCTGCGCTTAAGCGAGCCGGAAAAGCAGCTGATGCAGCAGGATTTAACCAAGGTTTTGCAGTATATGGATATTTTGAACAGCCTGCCCACCGACGGGGTGGAGCCGCTGACGCATGTTTCCGGGGTGGAAAATGTTTTCCGGGCGGACGTGGCGCGGCCCAGTTTTAACCGGGATAAAATCCTGCAAAACGCCATCGCGGCTGAAGACGGCTGTATTAAAGTGCCGCAGACGGTAGAATAAGGAGGGCTAAACAGATGCAGTATGAAACAGCCGCCCAAATCCGGCAGGCTTTAGCGGCAGGGCAAACCACCGCTGCCCGGCAGACGGAGGCTTATCTGGCACAAATTGCCAAATATGACGGGGTGTATCATTGCTACAACACAATTAACGAACAGGCGGCGGAGCAGGCCGCCGAATTTGATAAACAAGGCGATAAGGAGGGGCCGCTGGCCGGCGTGCCGGTTGCTATTAAGGACAACCTGGCGACCGAGGCCATGCCCACCACTTGCAGTTCTAAAATATTGCAGGGTTTTATTTCGCCTTACGACGCAACGGTGGTGCAGAAATTGCAGGCGGCCGGGGCGATTATCCTGGGCAAAACCAATATGGACGAGTTCGCCATGGGCAGCACTACGGAAACCTCATATACCGGGGCCACCAAAAACCCCTGGGATACCGGCCATGTGCCGGGTGGCAGCAGCGGCGGCTCGGCGGCGGCGGTTGCGGCGGGCGAGGCCCCGCTGGCGCTGGGTTCTGATACCGGCGGGTCAATCCGCCAGCCCTGCGCTTACTGCGGGCTGACCGGCATTAAGCCCACCTATGGGGCGGTTTCGCGCTATGGTCTGCTGGCTTATGGTTCTTCGCTGGATCAGATCGGGCCGATTGCCCATACGGCGGAGGACTGCGCCCTGCTGTTGCAGGTGATCGCCGGCTATGACGAAAAGGACAGCACCTCGAAAAAGGATGTGCAATTTGATTTTGCTGCCGCTTTGCAGAATGCGGATCTGCGGGGCAAAAAAATCGGCCTGCCGCTGAATTATCTGGGCGACGGGCTGGACGCGGAAATTAAAGCGGCAATTCTGGCGGCGGCGGAACAGTTCGCCGCGCTGGGCGCTGAGCTTTGCGAGTTTGAAATGCCGATGATTGAGTACGCGGTGCCGGCTTATTATATTATTGCCTGCGCCGAAGCGAGTTCCAACCTGTCCCGCTATGACGGCATTAAATATGGCTATCATCCGGAAAGATTTGCTGATCTGGAGGATTTGTATTTAACCGCCCGCAGCGAGGGCTTCGGCCTGGAGGTTAAACGCCGGATTATGCTGGGCACTTTTGCTTTAAGCTCCGGTTACTATGACGCTTATTATCAAAAAGCGCTGAAAGTGCGCGCGCTGATTAGCCGGGAGTTTGATAAAGCCTTTGCTCAATACGACGCGATTTTAAGCCCGGTGGCGCCCACCTGCGCGCCGGCGCTGAACGCCAGCCTGGACGATCCGCTGGCGATGTATCTGTCCGATATTTATACGGTTTCCGTCAATTTGGTGGGTATCCCCGCTATCTCGCTGCCCTGCGGCTTTTCGGCGGCGGGCTTGCCCATTGGTATGCAGCTTTTGGGCGCGCATTTTGACGAGGAAATGCTGGTTAAGCTGGCGGCGGCTTATCAGCAAAAGACCGATTGGCACCTGAAAAAGCCGCAGTTAAAGGAGGCGGAATAATGTCGGGCTATAAAAACACAGGCTATGAGGTGGTTATTGGTTTGGAGGTGCATGTGGAGCTGAACACCGCCACCAAAATCTTTTGCAGCTGCTCCACCGCTTTCGGCGCGGCCCCCAATACTCAGGTTTGCCCGGTTTGCTCCGGTATGCCGGGGGTTTTGCCGGTGCTGAACCAAAAGGTGTTGGAGAAAGGCGTGGCCGTTGGTTTGGCTACAAATTGCAGTATCACCCAAAAATGTAAATTTGACCGTAAAAATTATTTTTATCCAGATCTGCCCAAGGCTTATCAGACCTCGCAGCTTTATCTGCCCCTTTGCCGCAACGGCTATCTGGAGATTGAAACCGAGGGCGGCGTTAAAAAGGTACGGATTCATGAAATCCATATGGAGGAGGACGCCGGCAAACTGAACCACGAGGCGCAGAGCGGCCACACGCTGATTGACTTTAACCGTTGCGGCGTACCCCTGCTGGAGATTGTCAGCGAGCCGGATATGACCAGCGCCGAGGAGGTGCTGGCCTATCTGGAAAAATTAAAATCTACGCTGGAGTATCTGAACGTTTCCGACTGCAAAATGCAGGAGGGCTCCATGCGGGCGGACGTTAATCTTTCGGTGCGCAAGGTGGGCGCGGCGGAGCTGGGCACCCGCACCGAAACCAAAAATATGAACTCTTTTAAGGCGATTGCCCGGGCGATTGAATACGAAATCTTCCGCCAGATTGAAGTGCTGGAGGACGGCGGTCAGGTTCAGCAGGAAACCCGCCGCTGGGACGACGAAAAGGGTATTGGTTACGCCATGCGCAATAAGGAAAACGCCCATGATTACCGCTACTTCCCCGAGCCGGATTTGGCCCCAATCAATATCAGCGACGCCTGGCTGGCCGAGATCCGCGCCGCCATTCCGGAATTGCCCGACCAGAAAAAGGAACGCTATGTGCAGGACTATAAACTGTCTGCTTACGACGCGGCGCAGCTGACCCGCTACCGCCGTTTGGCCGAACTGTTTGAAAGCACCGTTCAGCTGGGCGGCCAGCCCAAGGAGGCGGCCAACCTGCTGATTGGCGATTGTCTGCGCCTGCTGAACGCCGACGGCCGCGAGCCGGCGGATTTGCAGCTTGCGCCGGAGAGCCTGGCCGCGCTGTTAAAGCTGGTGGCGGCCGGTACGATTAACAAAACCACCGCTAAAAATGTTTTTGAGCAGATTTATGCCCACAATGTGGACCCGGTGGCCTATGTTAAGGAAAACGGCCTGGAAATGGTCAGCGACGACGGCGCGCTGGACGCGATGATTGACGAGGTGATCGCCGCCAATCCCAAGTCGGTGGCCGATTATCAGGGCGGTAAAAAAGCGGCGCTAGGCTTTTTGGTGGGGCAGATTATGAAAGCCACCAAGGGCAAGGCCGACGCCGGCAAGGTTAACGCCAAGCTGGCTGAGAAATTGAGCAAATAATATTATTTGGGAGGAATGATATATATGGAAATTTTAGAGCAACTCTACGAAGGTAAGGCGAAAAAGGTTTTCAAAACCGCCGACCCGGATGTTTATATGGTGCAGTATAAGGATGACGCCACCGCTTTTAACGGCGCTAAGAAAGGCACGATCAGCGACAAAGGCATTGTTAACAACAAAATGTCCAACAAAATTATGCAGCAGCTGGAAAAGGCCGGTATCCCCACTCATTATCTTGAGCAGCTTTCCGACCGGGAAACCCTGGTGAAAAGGGTTCAGATTGTGCCGCTGGAGGTGATTGTCCGCAACGTTACCGCCGGCAGTTTTGCCAAGCGTTTTGGCGTGGAGGAGGGGCGTCAGCTGAAAAATCCCACGCTGGAATTTTGTTACAAAAACGACGCGCTGGACGACCCGATGATTAACAATTATCAGATTACCGCGCTGGAACTGGCGACCGATGCGGAATTGGCCGTTATTGCGGATTTGGCTTTCAAGGTTAACGCCGAGCTGATTAAGATTTTCGCGGCGGTAAACATTCGCCTGGTGGACTTCAAAATTGAGTGCGGCCGCCTGGACGACGGCACAATTATTCTGGCGGACGAAATTTCGCCGGATACCTGCCGCCTGTGGGATATGGCTACCAACGAGAAACTGGACAAGGATCGGTTCCGCCGGGATTTGGGCGGCGAGGTTGAGGCCTATCAAGAGGTAGCCCGCCGTTTGAGCCTCTAAAAGCCCAATAGCCCCCTCAGTCCCAGCTTTCGCTGGGCCAGCTCCCCCTAAAGGGGGGGCCAAGTTTAAACTTGCCTCGCCCTTTAGGGAGAGGTGGCTA
>CAQWMM010000063.1 GCA_948907985.1 uncultured Bacillota bacterium | reverse complement strand
GCGAAGAAACAGCAGCGGCCAGCCAGGAACTTTCTTCGCAGTCGCAGATTATGGATCAGTTGATGAGCCATTTCAAGTTAAAACAGGATGTGGGTTTTGTGCCGCGTCAGGAAGAACCCCAGCCGGCAGAACCTGCCTATCAGCCGGATAGCTATGAGAAGTCCGGCAGCCTGGATTATGGCAGCAAATATTAAAAAGTAACTTAATATTAAAAAACCCTCCGGTATTCAGGCTGGAGGGTTTCTGTTTAGTGAAGAGTGCGCCGGCGTTTGTTATCTGTCTTTTCTGATTAATGTTATAATAGCGTGCGCCAACAGGCCAAAAGCCAAACCTACACATATACCGGCGAACAAAAAGGTTGCCCAACTGATTTCCCAGGCGCTGGAACTTGACATGGACCAAAGGCCGCCAACAAAAAATACTCCAATAGCCAAAACTATGCCGATTGAATAAAATAGGCCGATTGCCAAATCGTATTTATTAAATATGAATTTTGTTTTGGGAATATCATTTTTCATGGTATCATTATCAATAGCAGACTGAGGTGTGTTTATTTCCATATTTAATTCCATATTCATCGCTCCTCTGATTAAATCGTCCATATGTACGCCAAAAATTGTGCAAATTTTTTCCAGTAAATCTAAATCTGGTAGGTTAATATCGCGTTCCCAGTTAGATAACGCCTGTCTGGTTATGTTTAATTGGCCGGCTAAATCGTCCTGGGTTAGGTTGGCCTGCGTTCGCAAATAACGTATACGCTTGCCAAGCGTCGCGCTGGTCGGGCCGCTTTGTTCGATTGACATAAGAAAAAACCTCCTTAACTAAAGTGCAGTTTTAATTTCTGTTTTAATTATATAGTAGTTTATTCCAAATAGCAAGCAAGCAGTCCTTGCCTTGCGCAATACCCGTCAATTATGGGAATTTGATGTAGATTATTGGCTTGGGGAGTGTACAAATTGCTAAAAGTGTGTTAGAATATGAAAGTAAAAGGCCGGAAGCGCCTATGGTTGCAAGGCGATGCGATTGTAAGCAATACCAAGAGTTTTTTCTTTACAAAAACATAAAAAATTGTGAGGAGATATTATGAGTGAATTATATAACGTGCAGCGGGCGGAGGCCAACGTAGCAGTGGCGGAGTATTTGGAAAAATGCGTGGATGTGGAAAAGTTTCTGGGCTTTTGCCGTGAGTGTGAAAACTTTGATAAACGCTGGTCTTGTCCGTCCTTTGATTTTGAGCCGCTGGCAGTTTGGCAGCGGTTTAAAAATCTTCGTTTGCGGGCAGCGGTGCTGACGCCTTTGCCGGGGGCGGTTCTGGCTGATTTGATGGCGGGGCTTTGGCAGGAAAAGGAAAAAATGCTGGCCGAGCTTTGGGCGGCGGAAGAGGCCCAGCCCGGGGCAATGGCCTTGTCCGCCGGCAGCTGCCAGCTTTGCGCCCAGTGCAGCCGCCCACAGGGCCAGCCCTGCCGGCAGCCGGATAAAATGCGCCATTCCATTGAATCATTGGGCGGCGATGTGGGCAAAACCGCCGAGTTATATTTTCAACGGCCGCTGCAATGGATTAAAGCGGGGGAGATGCCGGAGTATTTAACGCTGATCGGCGGCCTGCTGCTGCCGGAATAATCGAAAAGTCCGGTATGACGAGGCTAAATCCATATTTGGCCAGGACAGTAGGCGGAGTATTTAAGCCTGCTGTTTCTGAACCTGCCTGGGAAAGGCGTCAGTTTTGGGCAAAAGCAGCGAAACAATAAAGGGCACGGCGGCCACCGCAGTTAAGACGAGGAACACGGTATTCAAACCAAAATTATCCCCCAGCCTGCCCAGAAGCGGCGACATGATACCGCCCACACTGACGGACAGCCCAAGAGTTATGCCTGAGGCAAAGCCGACGTGGTGGGGCAGGTATTTTTGGCCAATCAGCACCATGGGGCTGTAACCCAGACCGATACCGGCGCCCATCAGCAGCAGCAGGGCCAACAGGCCGGGCAGATTATGCGTGGCGGAAAACAGCGCAATGGCTGGCAAATATAGCCCAAAGGCCAGACGAATTATGCGGTGGCTGCCGTACAAATCGGCCATTTTGCCGCCTAAAAGCGAACAGAGGGCGCAGACGGCGAAGTAAATGCTCAGGCAGGCGCTGGCCGTTGTTTTGGCCAGGCCGAACTCATTGATTAAATAGAGAACCAAAAAAGTGTTTACGCCGGCATAAATAGTGGAGCGGCCCATAACCAGCAGGGTTAAGGCGGCAAAAGCGCCCCAGCGGTCTTCGCCAAGCGGGCTTTGGCTGGCGGCTGCCGCTTTTTCGGCGGTGCTTTCGTTGCTAAAGGCCAGCGTGGCCAAGGGCGCAAAAAGCAGCGGCGGCAGCAGGAAAATCAGCGTGCCGGGCAGGCCAAAGCAGCTGACGGCCGCGCTGGCTAAAATTGGCCCCAGAGTGAAGCCCAGGTTGCCGCCAAAGGAAAAGACGCCCAGCCGGGTGGCTTTGCTTTGCTCGTCGGCGCCGCGGTTCACCAACTGTGCCGCCTGCGGATGGAACATTGCCGTGCCCAGGCCGCTAATCATCACGGCGGCACACAAGCCATAAAAATTGCTGATTAAACCGGCCAGCGCCATGCCGCCGCCGGCCAGCAGCACGCCTAAGGTCATCAGCCAGGGCCGGCTTTTTTTATCCGCCCAAAAGCCAAAAAACGGCTGGATGGCAGAATTGACAATATTAGACGCCATAACCAGGGTGGCGGCGGTGGCGTAATCATAATGGTAGGCTGCAATTAAGAATGGCAGAATGGCGGAAAGTACACCTTGGTTTATATCGGAACAAAGGTGCCCCAAGGCCAGAATATGGTGGGAATTTTTTTTTAACTGCATTTTTCTATGCCCCCTTGAGTTGATTTCTGTTGATTTGATAATATGATTATATCATAGTGTATTGGCTATTTGTATGAGAAAATCGCCAAAAAATATCGTAATATCACATTTTAGGGAGGGACAAAGATGAGCCAGCCGCATGATTCCTTTTACTTTTCAACTAATGCTAATGTCGGAACTGATTTTCCTTATCTGGTGCTGGAGGTTATCAACGGGCGCAGTTACCCGCAAAGCCCGGCGTTTCAGATTATGCACTGGCATGAGGATTTGCAGTTTGTCTATGTTTTAGACGGTTCCATACAGCTGCGTACTCTGGCGGAAACAGTGGCCTTAGCGGCAGGCGAGGGGTTGTTTGTTAACAAGCGCGTGCTGCATCGGGTGGAAAAGGTGGCCGGGGCGCATTATAAAACCTTTCGCTTTCCGGATTTTTTTCTGGGTTTTTATGTAGGCAGTCCGGCCCGGCAGCTTGTCGATAATCTCTTAGAAGACGAGCGGCTGGCCGTTTTGCGTTTTTCGCCGCAGACGCCATGGGGACGGGAGGCGCTGGCGGCCCTGCAAAAGTTGAGCGATTTAAAAAACAGCCAATCGGCTTTTTATGCCTACGAGGTGCTGCTGCGTTTGGCTGAAATTTGGCTGATTATTTGTCAAAACAGCTGCTTGCCGCCGGGCGGCGAGCCGGATAAAACCAACCGGCGGATGCAGCGCATTTTGCGTTATATTGAGCAGCATTACACGGAGGAAATTACGCTGGCGGATTTGGCGGCCAGCGCCAGCGTCAGCAAATCAGAGTGTCTGCGCTGTTTTAAGCAGAGTATGCAAATCTCGCCGTATAAGTATCTGGTGGAATATCGGCTGCTTAAAGCGGCTGTTTTGCTGAAGAACAGTAATAAAAGCGTTGCGGAGATTGCCAGCCGGGTGGGGTTTCGGCTGGTCAGTCATTTTAGCAAATGTTTCAGGGAAAAAACCGGCCTGACGCCAAGGGAATACCGTCAGAATGGTAGCGTGGCGGATGAATTTGAGGGCTAATAAGCCAGAGAGGCTGATTTGTCGGAATATAAAAAAATTGCTACGCTATTGCTAAAATTGCTGTGATTTGCTATAATATAACAGTCGTTTAACGGTAGAATGGAAGGTTAAAAAAAAGCGATTTATGTCGTTAAAAGAGAGTGATGAAGAATGAAGAGAGAGAATTTTCAATCCCGGCTGGGCTTTTTGCTGGTTAGCGCCGGTTGTGCCATCGGCATTGGCAACGTGTGGAAGTTCCCCTATGTGGCGGGGCAAAACGGCGGCGGCGTGTTTGTGTTGTTTTATCTGCTGTTTTTGCTGATTATGGGCGTGCCGGTGCTCACCATGGAGCTGGCCGTGGGGCGCGCCAGCCGTAAAAGCGCGGTGCTGGCTTATCAGCAGCTGGAGCCGACAGGGACTAAATGGCACCTGCACGGCTGGTTCTGTTTGGCGGGCTGTTATCTGCTGATGATGTATTACACCACGGTTTCCGGCTGGATGTTAGGCTATTTTTTTAAGTTTGCCTCCGGCAGCCTGAACGGCTTAAAAGGGGACGAGCTGGATCAGGCCTTTGGCCAGCTGTTGGCCAGCCCCGGCGAGATGACGGTTTGGATGAGCCTGACGGTGCTGTTTGGTTTTCTGGTTTGCAGTCTGGGGCTGCGCAACGGTCTGGAGCGCATCACTAAATGGATGATGCTGGGGCTGCTGGGGCTGATTGTGGTGTTGGCGGTGCGCAGTTTGCTGCTGCCGGGCGCGCTGGAGGGCGTTAAATTTTATTTGCTGCCGGATTTTGGCCGGGCGGCGCAGGTCGGCTTGGGCAATGTGATAACGGCGGCCATGAATCAGGCCTTTTTCACTTTGAGCCTGGGCATTGCGGCTATGGAGATTTTCGGCAGTTATATGTCTAAGGCCAACACGTTGGCCAGCGAGGCGGTGCGCATTTGCGGTTTGGATACTTTTGTAGCTCTGATGGCTGGTTTGATTATTTTCCCGGCCTGTTTCAGCTTTAGCGTTCAGCCAGACGCCGGCCCGTCGCTGATTTTTATTACCCTGCCCAAGGTGTTTGCCGATATGCCGGGCGGTCGTTTTTGGGGGGCGCTGTTCTTTCTGTTTATGACCTTTGCCAGCTTTTCCACCGTAATCGCGGTGTTTGAAAACCTGCTGGCCAGCGCGATTGATAATCTGGGCTGGAGCCGTCAAAAGGCGGTGCTGGTTAACCTGGTTTTTGTGCTGATTGCCAGCCTGCCCTGTGTGTTGGGCTATAATCTTTGGGGTGATCTGCATTTGATCGGCGGCCGCGACGTTTTGGACAGCGAGGATTTTCTCGTCAGCAATCTGCTGCTGCCGCTGGGCTCGCTGGTCTATCTGCTGTTCTGCGTAAGCCGCTGGGGCTGGGGCTATGACAAATATCTGGCCGAGGCCAACACCGGCGAGGGCCTTAAAATGCCGCGCGGGCTGAAGTATTATTTTCAGTTTGTGCTGCCGGTATTGATTTTGGTAATTTTGGTGCAGGGTTTAATATAATTTAATATGGAAGAAGTGGCTGGCAATGCTGCATATTGATATTGAGCCGCTGGAGGCTCTGCGGATCTATTATCAGAACGAAAAACTGGGGGTTTGGCTGGGTGATATTCGTCAGGCCGAAAAACAGCGTAAGGTGTTTCTGCCGCCTTTACTGCGGGATTTTTTGCTGGGCTATGGCCGGTTTGCCGTCAATGCCGACCACAATAGCTGTTGTTATCTCAATCCCATGCTGATGAATATTACCGATGATGATTTGGTGATTTTTGGCCGGATATATTTTGATAAACTGCTGGCCTTTCGGCGGGCGGATTTTGCGGCGGAAAATCCCCAGCTTTATTGTGCCGAGCGGCAATATGCTGAAGACAATTTAGATGAAGAAAAATTGGACGATGACGATTCATCGCCTTGGAGTGATTTTGCCCCTGCCGGACTGCGCCTGCGGGATTTTCTGATCTGGTTGATTATCCGCAACCTGCGCACGCGCAGTTTGCGCATTAAGGCGGGGGCGGATTTGACTGGTCTGGAGGCTCCGGCCGAGCTGTTGGCCTTGCTGCAAGACGAGCAAGACGAACAAGCTGATAAACTAACCGGCGAAGTTATTTGCTGGGATGATGAAACCGGGGAACTTTGGGGCGTTAGCCGGGAGCCAGACGGTTGGCGGAATCTTTACCGTTTTGTGCCGTCGTTTTATAAGTGGGAATTGCAGGAGCTTTTTAATCTGCACTTTTACCAGAAAACCGATTTTGCGCGCGCTCTGCCCGTGGCGCAGCAGTTGATTGCTCTTTTGCAGCAGCAGGAAAAAGATACGCTGGAACTGGCGGATATCTACAAGCTGGCCGGCCGTTGCTGCTGGGCGGTCGGGCGCTGGGGCGAAGCCGAAGAATTTTATCGGCTGGCGGAGCCGATTTTTGAAAAACAGCTTGCTGAAATGCTGGATAAGGTGAAATATTTTTATCAGGCCAAAGGCAATTTTTACGCCGCCCGCCAGGACGAACCTAAAAGCCGGCAGGCCTACGCGCGGGTGGATAAGATTTGCGAGTTTGCCGGCCAAGGCGCTGCCCGTGCCCGGGGTATGCGGCTGGTGAACCAGACCATTGAAATTGCCGGTATAAACCAGGATTTGGTTGATGATTTGGGTACTTTGCAATGCGCGCAGGAAATGTATAATCGGGCGCTGGCCGAATATCAGCAGGACCCGAAAGACTGCAAATACGACATTGCCCGTACCCAACAGTTGCGCGCCGACGTGCGCCGCAAGATTAAAAGTTTGGGTGGGCCCAAAAGTGAATAAATTAAGCCCCGGCATTTTGGCCGGGGCTTTGTGTATTTATTATGCTGATGAAAAATAGCTGTTATACCTGAATGTTAAAATGCGTTGCTTGCGGCAACGGGCAATTTGGCATATAATTATGCTAACGATAAGAGAAAGGAGGTTAGCCATAATGCTTAAAGAAAACATTAAAGCAATTAGAAAATCCAAAGGGCTTTCACAGCAGGAGCTGGCCGTTAAGCTGAACGTGGTTAGGCAAACAATTTCTAAATGGGAGCAGGGTTTGTCAGTTCCCGATTCCGATATGTTGGTTTGCCTGTCGGAAGTGTTTGAAACACCCGTAAGCACCTTGCTTGGCGAAACTGTTGTTGAGACGGAGGTTGATAGCCTAAAAGCTATTGCTGAAAAGTTGGAGGTGATAAACTTGCAGCTGGCCCAAAGAAAAACCACGAGAAAAAAAGCTATTCGTTGGCTGCTGGGCTCATTGTGCGCGCTTATTGTGATAATGTATGCGGTTTTAATATTGATAAACAGCCCTTACCTGGGTTGGGATTATAGCGATCCGGAAACCGCGGTTCTCGGCGTGGCCTTTCATTCGTTTGAGTGGCTGTTTGGCAGAGCCGCGCCGCCTATCTTTATTGCCGCAGTTATCGGTATGTGCTTAACCTGGAAGAAAGAATAAAGCCGCTTTGTCCTTTGGGCAAACGCCCAATTAAAATTACTACCGTACAGCAAACAAACGCCGCCGTTTTCAATAGGAACGGCGGCGCGCTGTTGTTTGGCCTTAAAATTTAATCAACATTTTCAAACACATCTTCCAGTTTGATAATTAAATCGTTATAGAGGCTGCATTTAAATTCGGTGGGGATGGCGGCAATTTCTTCCTCGCTCATCTTTTTCAGCAGATAGTCCGGGTGGATAACATAAACTTCGTGCAAAACGAAGTGGCCGTCCTGCGAAATATATTGTTCAAGCGACTTGTCGGCGGGGTTGACAAGCCAATATTCCTTAACGCCGGCCTGTTCATAGGCCGTCATTTTATAGCCGCGATCTCTTTTCAGCGAGCTGGGCGATAACACCTCAACCACCAGGTCGGGCGCTCCGTAAACGCCGTCGCTTTTGATTTTGTTACGGTCGCAGACTACCATCATATCCGGAATAAAGCGGTCTTTGTCAGTCAGATAAAGCTCCATGCCGTCGTCAAATGGTTCACAGGTGTGCCCTTTAAGATGCCTTTTGAAGAGAAAGTAAATATTGCCGGACACACGATTATGGTTGGTGGTTGGCCGTGGCGACATCAACACCGGCTGGCCGTTGATAATTTCTTCCCAGATTTCTTCCTGATAAGCCAGGTTATCGTTCATATTTAACACCTCTTTTATTTAATTATGGCGGCGACGCGAAAAATTATCCTGCCAGCAGGGCCATAATTTCGTCGATACGGGCGGCGGCCTCCTTACGGCCGCATTGCAGGGCATAGCCGGCCTTGTTCAGATCCATGGAGTAAATATTGGTTTCCATGGGTTTCAGCACCAGATCGGCATATTCAACGCTGTTATTTTTGCGCCCCATCACGTTAATAGAGTGCTGAATTACATTAATCAGGTTATTTTGCTTGACAGAATTATGATTGTATTTCAGAGAGTCCAAATCCACGGCGATGACGATATCCGCGCCCATTTCGCGCAGGATCTGACAGGGGCAGTTATCAACCAGGCAGCCGTCCACATAAACCTTGCCGCGGTATTTAACCGGGGTGAACACGCCGGGCACCGCCGAAGAGGCGTGGACGGCGCGCCAGATCGGGCCGTCGGCGAAAACCTCCATGCGGCTTTCTTCCAGGTCGGTGGCGATAATGCGCAGGGGGATTGGGCAGTCTTCAATGTTGCGGTTTTTGGTCATCAGGCGCACAAACTCGGCATAGTTCTTGCCGTTCATCAGCCCGCCCAGCGAGGGAGAAATGGGCAGAATCAACTTCAGGTTGACATTTTGCATAAAACTGGCCATAAAGCGGCCCTGATAGCCGCAAGCGTAGAGCGCCGCCATACAAGCGCCGATTGAGGTTCCGGCCACCATATCCGCACGGATCCCGCGTTTATCCAACTCTTCAATCAGGCCGATATGAGCCATGCCTCGGATACCGCCGCCGCCAAAGGCCAAACCCAGTTTGGGGCGGCTCAATTTGGCGCCTCGCAGGCCAGCTGGGCCAAAAATTTTGAGCCATGATAAACCTCTTGGGCGGGGCCGGTCATATAGACGGGGCTTGCGCTGCCGGCCCAGTCGATTTGCAGGTTGCCGCCGGGCAGATGAATATTAATGGGGGTTCTCCCCCGGCCGCTTAAGATGGCGGCCACGGCGATGGCGCACGCGCCGGTGCCGCAGGCCAGGGTTTCGCCGACGGAGCGCTCCCACACTCTGGCCTGGATGTTATGCGGATCCAAAACATGCGCAAATTCAATATTGGCGCGGGCCGGGAAGATTGCGTTATGTTCTAACAGGGGGCCGAATTGTTCTACCGCCAGATTTTGCGGCGGCGCGTCCACAAAGATCACCGCGTGGGGATTG
>CAQWMM010000062.1 GCA_948907985.1 uncultured Bacillota bacterium | reverse complement strand
CCGGTTATCTCCTGCACGTCGGCCGCCCGCACTTCCGGCTCCACACCGGCGGCGCGCAGCAAGGCCAGCCGCCGTGGCGAGGCCGAGGCCAAAATCAGTTTGATTTTATTGCTCATCTCAATAATTCTCCTGTTCAATTCCCAATAAATAGGCCCTGGCCTCCGCCAACATATAAAGCGAACCGGTTACCAGCAGCAGCGGTTCTTCTCCCTGCTCTTGCAGCATGGCCGCCGCCCAAGACCGGCCCGCCGCCACTGCCTGCGCCACCTGCTCCTCCAACTGGCAGGGTACGCCATAATCGCCGCAAATCGCCGCCAGACTTTGCCAATCACCGGCGCGCGGGCTGGGCACCCGGGTAATCACCGCCTGGCTAACCAGCGGCAGTAGTAAACGCATCGCCGCCTCTCGCTCTTTATCAGCCAACATACCCAGCACCGCCACGATTTTCCGCCCCGGCCAGTATTGCCGCAGAGCGGCGTGTAACGCCTGCATACCGGCCACATTATGCGCGCCGTCCAAAACAATCAACGGCTGGCGGTTGACAATTTCCAGCCGCCCCGGCCAACGCGCCGCCGCCAGGCCTCGGCGCACAGCCTCTTCCGCCAGCCCCAGCCGCCGCGCCGCCGCCACCGCCAGCGCCGCGTTAGCCAACTGATGCTCGCCCAGCAAATTAATTTCCAAATCTGTCCAACGCTCGCCGCTCTGCAAATCGCAATAGCTGAACCGCTGGCCGTCCGTGAAAGATTGTTCCATTTCATAGGTAAAATCACGCCCCAGCTGCCCAAGCCGGCTGCCCTGCTCTTCTGCCCGGCGGCGCAAAACCGCCAGCACTTCTTCGTCCCGGGCAGCCGTCAGAACCGGCGTCCCCGGCTTAATAATCCCCGCCTTAACCCCGGCAATCTCCGTCAAGTTATTGCCCAGATAATCCATATGATCCATAGCCACATTAGTAATCACGGCCAGCTGGGGCGTAATAACGTTAGTGGAATCAATAGCGCCGCCCAAACCGACCTCCATAACCGCCCAATCGGCCTGCCGCTGCCGGAACCAATGCAGCGCCAGCGCCGTACCAACTTCAAATTCCGTTGGCGCTTCCTCGCCGGCCCTCTCCAGCGCCGCCAGCAGCGGCTGCATGTCCGCCAGCTCCCGCACAAGTTCCGCCCTGCTAATCATCTCGCCGGCCAGGCGGAAACGCTCCCGGTAAGTGTGCAAATGCGGCGAGGTAAAAAGCCCTGTTCGCTGCCCATCTGCCTGCAGCATCGCCGCCAGCATGGCCGAAACCGAACCCTTGCCATTGGTGCCGCCCACATGGACAAAGCGCGGCGCGCCCGCCCCTTGCTCCGGATTACCCCAAAGCTCTAACAGGCGTTCAATACGGCGCAGCCCCAAATTTATGCCAAACTTGGTACGTTCCGCCAAAAAACGCAGCGCCGCCCGATAATCCTTATCATCTGCGATAATCTTTGCTGATACTGTCATGAAAAATTTCCCTCTTAAATTTCTTTTTTTGATTTTTTAAATTGATTATTTTTATTCTAAATTCTGCCTGTATTACCTCAAACTTGACTTCATAGTTAGCAGGCAATATCGGCATAATAAAATTTGAAATTAGATTATTAATTTTAATAGATAATTTCACCTATTCGTATTTGTTACCCGTAATTTCAATTTTATATGGTAGGAGGTGTTCAAAATGAGCAAAACCAGCAGCAAGGCCATGCTCTGCGCCGCGGTGGTGGCAGGGCTGGGAACCTTAGGAGCCGTCGGCGCTATGAGTATGCAAAAATCAAACCCCGTCTGCCAGGGCAGGCGCCATATGATGGGTATGATGTCCAATATCAGCGATGAATTTGCCGACGAATTTTGCATGATGGCGCACAAAACCGGCAACGCCATGATTAAAACCGGGCGGTGGATCAACCGTCTGATTCCTTAAAGCAGGCGACAGGCGGCAAAAGCCGCCTTACATATCTCAATCATACATCCAAATTTGGAGGTGCGGGCATGAGCAGACTGCGGCTGAAAAAACTGGGCTGGGCGGCGGGCGGCGCAATTTTGGCGCTGCTTTTACTGCTGCTTTGCCGGGCGCTGCTGCTGCCCCTGGGCCTGGCGGCGGCGCTTTGCTATATTCTGCTGCCGCTGGTCAAAAGGCTGGAGGGCTGCGGTCTGCCCGGCTGGCTGGCAATTCTGCTGGTTTATCTGGGATTGTTCAGCCTGCTGGCGGCCGCCGCCGTTTGGGGAGTGCCGCGTCTTTGGCGGGATGTGGCAGCCATTGGCCAGCTGCTGCCGGAAAGTATTGCCTCCTGCCAAAATTTTTGGCAAACCTGCCATGATACTTTGCCCCAGCGTTTGAACCTGCCCATGCTGCCGGGTTTTCTGGACGACTGTCTGGGAAATTTCATCAACAGCCTGGGCAAAAATATTTATAATTGGCTGGGGCGCAGTTTGCTGCTTTTGCCGTCCTTTTTCAGCAATCTTTCCACTATAATTTTTGCGCCGGTTTTCGCTTTTTATTTAATGCGCGACCGCCGGCTTTTCAGCCAGCTGGCCAAAAAATGGCTGCCTCAGCCATGGGTGCGCCGGGTTTGGCCGCTGCTGGCCGAGCTCAATCTAATGCTGCGCGGCTTTGTACGCGGCTATCTGCTGGTTGCCCTTTGCGTCGGCCTGCTTTTTTATCTGCTGCTCTGGCTATGCGGCGTTAAGTATAGTTTCACCCTCGGCCTTATTATGGCCACCGCCGAACTAATCCCCTATCTTGGCCCGCTGCTGGCCTTTCTGCCCTGTCTGCTGCTGGTACTGGTGCAGGGGCGGCTGGCCGTCGTCAAAATGCTGGTTATCTGGCTGGTGGTGCAGCAGCTGGAAAACATCGTCATCTCGCCGCGCATTATGGCCGGCGCAGTGCGCCTGCACCCTTTGTATATCATTTTTGCCGTTTTGGTGGGCGGCTACTGGTTCGGCGTTTTAGGTATGATTATCGCCGTCCCCCTGGCAGCCTCGCTGGCGCCGCTGGCCGGCTGGCTGTGGCGCTGGTGGTGCGGTTCCCGTTCCCCACAATCCCCCTGGACCTTTTAAGTCTTTGGCATTTTTTAAAGCTTTGGCAATCTCAAATTACAGAGTACTTCAAAGATAATGCTATAGATTACTTCAAAAACAATGACAATTAGCACTTTCTAACTCTTGATTGTCAATATTTTAAAAATATTTGCTGTAATCGGACTCGCCGACAAAGCTTGGTTCAGCCGCTTTGGTTTTTTTAGCGCGGGTATTCTTGGTTTGGGCCTTGGCCGGGGATTTTTCGGCCAGCCCCTCGCGGGCGGCCAACTGCTCCAGGCTGGCGATGCCCTCGCTCTTCCAGCGCAGCAGAATTTTGTCGATATAGGCCAAATTCAAGGCGTTATGCAGCACCGCCCGGCGCATAGCTTCTTTCAACATAGCCAAATCCCAGCGGTCTGCAATCAGCCAGGCGTTAAGCTTTTCCATCTCCAGAGGCGAAAGTGGCCGGGCAAATTCGCCCTCAAAAAGTTGGTAAGCCGTTTTAATAACCTCCGTCAACTCCGGCTCCGCGGCGGCAGGCCCCGCGTCAGACTGCCCGTCAACCGGGCAAGCCGCCGGCACACTGCGCTGAAAAACCCACAACTCCAGCATTTTGGCATAAAGCCCCTCCAAAGTGCAGCCGGTATCGGTTAGCTGCAAAACCCCCTGCCGCTGCAAAGCGGCCAGCGCCGCGGAAAGTTCCGGCCGGTTACCATGCCATTTGTTTAGCAGCCGCTCGCCCTCGATCACCGGCTGATACTTCTGCCGGCAGGCTAAAACCCGCAGCAAAGCGATCAACTCCTGGTCGGACAAGCCCAATTCCCGGTAGTTATCCAGCAAAAAATCCGGGATCTGGGTATTTTCCGCGCCCAGCTCCCGCAAAAAAGCCGGCTCCATAGTATTTTCTATTTTCTTCATAAATTATTTTTTATCTCCCATATATCAGGCTATCGCCAGCCCGGCTTACTTCCGCCAAAAAGCGCGCGTGAAAAGCACCAACACCGACATCAACTCCAGCCTGCCCAGCATCATATAAAACGCCAGAAACATTTTGGCCGACCAGGGCAGCGGAATATAATTGCAGGTGGGGCCAAAGCCGTCAAAGGCCGGGCCGACGTTAGTCAGAGCCGCCAGCGTAACCGAGATTGATTCAAACGGCGAAAGACCATGCGCCGCCATAACCAGCGTGCCCAGCCCGGTCAGCAGCATAAAAGTTAAGACAAATACCTGCACCGAGTTAATAGTGGCCTGGGACTGAATTTTTTTGTCCAGCTTAACCGACGATACCAGCCGGGGCTGCATGGCCTTGCCCAGATTAGCCCAACAGCTTTTACAAACGATAATCCAACGGCTGATTTTTATTGAGCCGGAGGTGGAACCGGCACAGCCGCCGGAAAACATCAGACAGAACAGGACAACCTTGCAGAACGACGGCCACAAATCATAATCGTCTGAGAAAAAGCCAGTTGTCGTCATAATATTTACCACCTGAAAAGTGGCCTGGCGAATAGTATATTCCAAAGAGCGGCCGGCAAAATAGTTATTGCTCAGCAAGCACAGGCTAACCGCGCCGGAGGCCAGCAGAATAATCAGCATATAAATGCGAAATTCTTCGCTGCGCCAAAAATAATTGCGACGTTTCACCAGAAAAAGATAAATAAAAGCAAAATTGCAGCCGGAAAGCGCCATAAAAATAATCACCAGCCATTGGGCCATGGCGTTATCATCAAAGGCCGACATACTGGCGTTGCGGCTGGAAAAGCCGCCGGTGGAAACCGTACCGAAAGTGTGGCAGATCGAATCTACAAAACTAAGCCCGCTAAGCATCAGCAGCACCAGCAGCAAAACGGAAATCCCAACATAGGTCAGCCAGAGAATTTTCGCCATATCGTCGCTTTTCGGCGACAGCTTTTCCGTCAGGGCATTGCCCGGCGCCTCCGCTTTATACATCTTGTTGGCCGTATTGCCGGAAACCAGGGCCGCCAGCAGAACCACAATACCCATACCGCCCAGCCAGTGCGTAAGGCCGCGCCAGATCAAAATACCAGCCGGCAAGACCTCCAAATCCGGCAGAATAGAAGCGCCGGTCGTCGTAAACCCGGACATACTCTCAAAAACCGCATCCCAAACGCTACAAGTATCGCTGAAAATATAGGGCAGCGCCCCCAACCCAGCCGCCAGCAGCCAGGCAAAAGTGGCAATGGCAAAACTTTCCCGATAGCGAATGGTTGTATGCCGGGTAGGCCGAAAGCCAATTAAAAACAACAAGCCCAGGCCCAGCATCACCGACTGCGCCGCCACCATCGAGCCCATAACCGCCTCTTTGCTCACCACCTCAAAGCCAATCGGCAGTATCATCGAAACAGCCAAAACCAGACAAATCTTGCCCAGGTTATAAAAAACCACACCAAAACGCATATTAATCTCCTAAAAGCCTACACCTGTAAAATATAATCCATAACCGCCTGCGAGGTTTCGGTGGCGGAAAAGGTCAACAGATTATCCCCCGGCAGCAGCTTGGCCTCGCCGTTAGGGATAACAATATTGCCCTGGCGCACAATCAGCCCCACAATCGACTGCTCCGGAAAGCGCAGATTTTTCAGCGCCTTATTGGCCAGCTTAGAGGCTGCCGGCAGCACAAACTCATTCATTTGCGCCATATCGCTTTGCAAAAGTTTCAGATTCAGCACCGAACCACGGTTGATAAAACGCAGAATAGCCGCCACCATCAAACTGCGTGGGCTAACGGCCTTATCAATGCCAAAACTTTCAATCATATTTACATAGTCGGAACGGCGAATTTGGGCAATAACCTTGCGCGCGCCCACATGTTTGGCAATTATCGAAATCAACACATTAGTTTCGTCGTCATCGTTAACCGCCAACACAACATCCATATCGGCAATATTTTCGTCCTCCATCAAATCCATATCCCGGCCGGAACCGTTAATTACCGTCGTACGGCTCAATTCCTCGTCCAATTCCTGGCAAAGCGCCGTATTCTCCTCAAAAAGCTTAACATTAATCCGCCGGCGCTTATCTTCAAAGTTGCGGCAAAGATAATAGGCCAGCAGGCCGCCGCCAAACACCGCCACATTGTTGATTGCCCGTTTGCGCACCCCCATAAAAATCTCCAGCTCCAACATATCCTTGGTTGCGGAAAGCAGAAAAATTTCATCCCTGGCCAAAATCACCGTAGAACCGTTAGGCACAATCATTTTGTCGCCCCGAATCAGGCCGACTACCACGCAGGGGTGCGGAAAATGTATATCTTTCAGCGGGCAACCCACAATGCGGCTGTTTTCGTCCAATTTCAGGCCCAGCATCACCACCTGGTTGTCAAAATAATATTCAACCTCGTGCGCTTCCGGGTGCAGCACCAGCTTGGCCAGTTCGTCAGACGCTAAAAGCTCCGGATTAATAATCAGGTCAATACCCAGCTGCTCCTGGCGTTCTGATTGGGCCAACTCGCTGTATTCCTGCTTACGCACCCGGGCTATGGTGCTTTTCACGCCATAGGACTTTCCAACAAAGCAGGTCATCATATTAATTTCGTCTAGCTCTGTAACGGCAATCAACAAATCGCTGCCGGCAATGCCGGCCTTTTCCAACACCGACATCGCCGCCCCGTTGCCCACCAACACCTGAACGTCCAAATATTCCTGTACCGTAGTCAGCCGTTCCTGGTCGGTATCAATCACCACTACATCAATATCCTTGTTCGACAGGGTTTCCGCAATGCTGAAGCCAACCTTACCCGCGCCCACAATTATAACTTTCATCTTGCCAATTCTCCATTTGGTTCATTTATGATTCAACTCATATTTTAACACCAGACGGCCAAAATAGCAAGCTTTAGGCGGCAAGATAAAGCAATATTCTAAAAAAACTGTAAAAAAGCCGGGCAAAGCCCTTGACATAAATTTTTTATTCGATTATTCTTTAGGCAATAGCTATTAGATTGCTGCCGGCAGCCAAAAAAATTTGAGGAGTGAACTAATTATGCAACAAAAAATTTTTTATGGCCAGCATTATGAAATTGGCAACAAATTCGGCCAACAACAGGCCGCAGACAATGTTTTTATCTTAAATAAGCTGCCCTTTGCCCTAAACGCGGAACGCCGCCGCTTTGCCGCCGCCTGCCTGCCCATTTATCAGCATTTTTTCCCGGAAATTATAGCGGAAATTAACGGCCTGGCTAACGGCCAGGGCTGTGCCGCCGCCGATATTCAGACAGTGCTGTTCAGTATGTACGCCCTGCCGCCGGCCGACTCTGGCCCGTTATGTTCCTGCCTGGCGCTGACCGCAGACAACCAGATTTTGCTGGGACGCAACAGTGATTTTTTAATCGCCCTGCAAGACTTAAATATGAATACAATCTATCATTTTGCAGAGGATTCCGGCAGCGCCGGTTTTTCCGGCAACACCACCGCCTTTATTGAAATGGAAGACGGCGTAAACCAGTACGGTCTGGCGCTTGGTCTAACCTCCGTCGCGCCCGCGCAAATTCAGCCGGGTTTTAACGCCGGTCTGCTGCTGCGCTATCTGCTGGAAAAATGCCAAAACGTTTCACAGGTTATAGCGGCCTGCCAAAAGCTGCCTGTCGCCTCGGCGCAAACCATTATTGCCGCCGACCAACAAGGCGAAATTGCCCTGCTGGAAATTTGCGCTCAGCGCACCGAAGTTATCCTGCCGCAATCGGGGCAGCCGTTCGTTTGCGCCACCAACCAGTTTTCATCCTCCAATATGCAGACCTATCAGAACCGCCAGGTGGATAACTGGCAGGCCGCCAAACGTCTGCACACCATGGAAAGCGCACTGCAAAACTGTCAGGGCCGGTTAACTTTAGCGCAGGTTCAGGCTTTGCTGGCCGGCCAAAATGGTTTTATCTGCCAGTATGACACCAAAAGCGGCCACGATACCGTTTGGTCGGTTGTTTACGATTTAAAACACGGCGGCATTTATCGCGCCAGCGGCAATCCCAGCCGCACCCCCTTTGTTAAGGATAACCGCTTTAGCTGGTAAATGACAAACAAATACCCCTCTCCGGCTTGCTCGACCAGCGGAAAGGGGTATTTTTTCAATTTTTTATATTTCTTCCCGGTTAGGGTAAGTCTGCAAGCTTTGGAATCTTGGGCAGGCTGCTCCTTATTTTTTGGTCAGATTGTCATACAGCGCGTCAATCATTCGCTCCAACAGCTCCGTTTTGGTTGCGCCGGTAATCTCGGCACACTTATTCAGTTTATTAACAGTCGTTGCCATAACTCGGAAACCAATCATTTTATCTCTAGGCTCGCTGCCAACAATCGGGCGTCCCATTTTGGACGACAGTTTTATCACCTCACTTTCATTTATACAAAAATTATAGTATATGTTAAAACAAAAGTCAATACTTTTTACATAAAAAAATATGCACCCCCCCAAAGCGTCTGACTTTTGAGGTGCATATTAAAACTGCGGCGTTTTCACTTCTGCCGTTAAACCTGCTTTATTTAGTTCAACACCGGCATCTGCCCCTGGTTCAGCCGGTTATAAAAATCTACCAGTTCTTCCTTGTGCATCGAGTTTAAACGCTGCATGCTCGTTTTATCGTCCAGCGGCAGCTGTTGTCTAATCAAACTGCGCAGCTCCGCGTCGGTATATTCCAGCAGGTTCATAGCGTTTTGCAGCTGCACCCGCCCGGCCAACTGCTGCTTAACCTCGTCGGCTTCTTTAAGCTGCATAGCTTCACCCCCGGTCTGGATAACATTTTGTGATAAGAACCAACGGCGCAAAGCCAGGGGCGGCTCTTTAAATGTCTGCGCCAAAAGCGGCTCGCCCAAACGCTTACCCGCCGCAGCAGCCTTGCCCATGGCCTGCTCCAGATCTTCAGCGTTGCCCAAAAGCGCCGCCGCAACCCAGCCGCCGCCCCGCTCGGTCAGCCACAAAAGTTCCAAATCCACCGCCCGCAAGGCCCCCTCGCAGGCCAACAGCAAAGCCGTCAAAGAGCAGGATTCCAAAAGGCCAAAGGCCGCCAGGCGGCTGTCGGTACGGCTCAAACGGCCAAACTCTGCGGCAAACTCCGATTTTTCGGCCTCCTGCTGCCGCCGAAAATGCTTTAAAGCTTTTTCCATAGCCTGAACCTGCTTAAGACGCTCATTCTGGTTAGGCGTGTTTGTTCCTGTGTCCTGCATCAGTCAGCCTCCTTATAAGTTTTTCTGCTTATAGTTTGGCCGGCAATACGGCGAAATATACTAAAAACTTGTTTCCTCGTCCGCCAAAACGGTTTCTTTCAAAATCTTATACATCCCAGCCGCCAGTTCAGCGCGTTTGCTGTCGGCAATCTCCAAAATTTCCAATTCCACCTCGCGCCGGCCAAAAAGCAGAGTCAACCGGTCGCCAACCTTAACGTCGCTGGCGGCCTTAGCCGGCCGGCCATTTAACAAAACCTTGCCCGCTCCGCTGACGTCCTTAGCCACCGTTCGCCGTTTAATCAGCCGGGATACTTTTAAATATTTATCCAAACGCATCTATAATCACCTGTTTTTTCATTTTTAATATCATCTGGCAATCGTTAAGTGTTATT
>CAQWMM010000061.1 GCA_948907985.1 uncultured Bacillota bacterium | reverse complement strand
AACGTTGCCGCCAGACTGTTCTTTATTGCGCCGCCGTTCATTTGCCCCGCCAGGCCGCCGGCCACCTTGCCGGCAATCTGATAATTATAATTTGCCGTGCCGCCGTCATCGCTGCCCAAAAGCGTTTTCAGGGTTTCGCCGCCCTGCACCCGCTGCCAGAAAACCTGGCAGCCATCAAAAACGCAGTTATCCGCCACGCCCACCAGCGCCCCAACCGTTTGCTGGGCCGCCTGCACCCGGGCGTTAATCAGGCGCACATCGCGGAATTTAATGTTCTTAGCTTCGCCAAACAAACCAGCGCCAGTTTTCCCGGCAGCGCTTGCCGCCGTAACTTTCAGGCCGTAAATCTTAAAAATGTCATTCTCGCCGGCCTGTTCGCGCTCACTGCCAGCGAAAAGCTTTAATTCAGCATTTTTGATAGGTATAAACTCATAATCCGGGTAGGTTTCGTGCTCCTGCAAGTTAATATCCGCCACCAGCGCGGCCTGCTCTTTGCCCGCAACCCCGGAAAAACCGCTGTCCAAATTCTGCAAATGGCGCAGGTATTGGATTCGCGCCAAATCGCCGCCGCTGCCCTCCGCAAACAAGCTGTTATTTGTATCCTGCGCACTGGCCGGCAAAAAACGCTTTTCCTCCCCGGAATCCAACACCGCCTTAACCGTAAAGTCTCCGCCCGGAGCCAGCGGATTCAGCGCACCGCCCCAATCCTTAAAATGCGGTATTTGGCCACTTGGCCCATACGGCGACAGAGAATCCAAAACCCACATATAACCGCCGCTGATGTTAACAGCATCACCTGTGGACAATTTAAACTCAACACTATGGGACTCGTCAATCTCCTGGCTAAGCGTAACCGTCAAATCGTTCGGTTTCAGGCTCATACCCGCCGGCAGATTATAAAGCACTTGCAAAGTCAACTCTTCGGCGTTCTCAATAATCACCTGCACCGAGGCGGTGGCAATCGCCCCAAAATCCGCGCCCTCCGCCAGACCGCCGCCAAAATAGCCGATCATCGGTTGCAATTTCATCCGTTCTTTAGAGTCCATATTGCGCCAGGCGGCATAAGAAGTCTTAAAATCAGCCGCAAAAGCTTTCTGGGCATAAAAAACATCGGTAACACAGCCGCTCACCGGCTCGTAGACTATGTAAAAATAGCCGTCCCGCAGGTAGGGGTCAATACTATTGGCCGGCAAAAGCTCCGCTAACAGCGCCGAATCAGCCTCCGACACATAGTAGCCGACAACCGAACCCGCCGCGCCGTCCAGGCCAACCTGATAGTCTGCCGGACGGTTCACCAAATCATCCAGCCGCCTGGCGGATGACAAAAGTACCGCGCGGTTCTCCGCCGCCATATAAATCTCGCGGGCCGCGTCGTCCAGCTCCATAATTTGCAAATAACTGCGGTGCTGCGCCACTGCCACGCCGGATACCGCCAAAAGGATCACGATAACAGCCACCGTTGCGATAACTTCCACAAAGGTAAAACCAGCGTTATTCAGTTTTGTTTTGCCGCCCCCGGCAGATAACCATAGGGCCTTTGTCCGTTTAAGCATAATATTTTACCCACAATAAAAGTTATTACCCAGTAAAAACCAAAAAAAACTTATTACATATCCTTTTAGGACATTTGCTTTATTTTATCATATCCGAATCGGATATACAATAACTTTATCGAAAATTTTCTCAAAAAAATTTTGTCAAAAAAAGAACTATTTATAACCAAATTAACAATATACCAACTCAAAAAGGAGCACCATATGGAAATCAATTATCAGGCAATCGGCGTCCGTATCCGCCGTCTGCGCAAAGCCCAGGGGCTGACTCAGCAAACTCTGGCGGAAATCTCCGGTCAGGAGCCGTCTAACATCTCGCATATTGAACGCGGCGCCACCAAGCTAAGCCTGCCGACGCTGGTCAGCATCGCCAACGCTCTGGGTGTTACTGCCGACGCTTTGCTTTGCGACAGCATCGCCTCCGCCCGAAACGTGTTTGAGAACGAGGCTATCCAACTGTTGGCTGATTGCTCGCACCAGGAAATAAAGATTATCACCGAAACCATACGCACCCTGAAACAGTGCCTACGGCAGGAACTAAATTAGCGGCCCGCCTACGGCCCCAAACTTCGGCCAAAAAGATTTTTCAGCCAACGCCTTGACAAAATGCTAACCGGTGTGCTATATTCAACCTGTACCCAAACGATATAAAACCAAGTTTATAAAAACGATTCGCTTCGCTTACAATCTATAAAATTATAACAAAAAAAACTGCGCTGTGGGTAATTTGTGTAAAAACTGTATCATTTTGCGCAAAAAAAGTATTACCAAAATATGACGAAAAAGGGATGGTTAATATGCTTAAGCTGGCGTTATGTGAAGACAATCCGGAACAACGCCTTGCCATGCAGGAAATCTTACGCAGCTATGCCTCCCAGCGCCCGGAACTGACAATTCAGTTTTTCATTTTCGATTCCGGTTATAAGCTGCTGGCCGCCGAAGAAGACGAAAAGTTTGATTTATTTGTGTTAGATGTGGTAATGCCGGAAATATCCGGTATTGAACTGGGCGTAAAACTGCGCGAGCTGGGAAGCAGCGGGATTATAATTTATCTCACAATATCGCCGGAATACGCTCTGGATTCCTATTCCACCAGAGCTTTTCAATATTTGATGAAACCGGTACAGCCCGCGCATTTTTCTTCTGTTCTGGATCAGGCTATCGCCGAACTGAACAGCTGCCGCACGGCCTCGCTCACAATCAAAACCCACGATGGCTGGCAGCTCGCGCGCCTGGATCATATCATCTATGCCGAACTGGCTGATCGCGCCATCCGCTATCATCTGTCCGACGGCCGCCGCCTGGACAGCCTGACTATCCGTACGCCTTTCCAGACAGAAATCGCCGGTTTGCTGGCTGATTCCAGATTCGCCCTTTGCGGAGCTACGCTTTTGGTAAATCTCTACTATGTTATCGCTGTGGAAAAAACCGCTCTGCGCCTGGATAGCGGCGAACAGCTGCCCCTGGCGCGCAGCTTTGCGAGCAAAGTACGCCAACGCTGGAACGATTATTGGTTAAACAGTATCAAAAAGAATATTTAACATTTTTTCCACAAAGGCCCAACCCAAAGCCCCCTTTCGTTTCTCCATAAACGTTATCGTAAAAAAAAGCAGATACTTGAGGCCCAATGTATCTGCTTTTTTATGCTATATTAAGAAATTATAAGGTTTTTTTTTCTGTAAAGCGTTTTGAATATCTTTGCTAACTAACGGCCGCATACTATCAGCCAAACCATAATCATCCGCCCCGCTATGCCGAATAAAGAAATTTGCTTCTTGAAAACCGATTCTTATTATGATATACTCTTTCAGAATTATCCGACAAATACGAGTTTGTGGAGGCTGCGTACCATGACGGAAAAGGAGAAGATGGAACAGGGAATGCTTTATGATGCAAACTATGACAAAGAACTAATATGTGCACGAAAAGTGTGTAAAGATATTTGCTACGAATTTAACCATCTGCGACCATCGCAGGAAAAGGAGCAGATGAGTTTAATCCGCAAGTTATTGGGAAAAACCGGGAAATCTTTTACCATCACTGCCCCGTTCTGGTGTGATTATGGTTTTAACATTAAGATAGGTGAAAATTTCTATACAAATCATAATTGCGTCATTCTTGATGGAGCAAAAGTGATATTTGGCGATAATGTTTTTATTGCGCCAAATTGTGGGTTTTATACAGCCGGTCATCCTTTGGATGTGGAGCAACGAAATCAGGGTTTAGAATATGCTTATCCCATTGTGGTCGGTGATAATGTCTGGATCGGTGCGAACGTTACTGTTCTTCCAGGTGTTACCATAGGAAGCAATACAGTAATTGGAGCAGGAAGTGTTGTAAAACATGATATACCCGCAGGCGTTATTGCAGCGGGAGTTCCCTGCCGTGTTATCCGCCAAATAACAGATGCTGACAGGAAAAAATATTGGAGAACTGAAAACGGAATTTGATGTGAAACAATTACAATGGATACGAGAGCCTGAATCGTACACAATCACATCTGAAAAAATTGAAATCTAAATAAAACCGCACAAAGACTTATGGCGGCGCACATATTATCATTTCAGAAATGATAATATGTGCTACAAATGGAAACTGAGCAACGACTGCTATTCCTGCCGCTATAAAGTCCATATGGTATCGACTCGACCACCGATGCTCTTGACGCATTGCCGCCGTTCCAAAAAGCAAAGCCCTCAACCAGACAAACAGACAGAATTAAAACACTGGTCCAAAGTTTTTTATCGTTTTCGCCTCCTTTATAAGATAAACAGATTTAGCAAAACGGCTTACTGGCTTAAACTCAAACCGTTCACCCAGTTGGAAATTTCCGTTGAACCGGCATTGCCGGCAAAACGCTGACCAGCCAGCCAGTTTGCACCCTCGGCTAATCCATGCAAATTTGCGGCGCTGGAACCGATGCCGCTGCTGCCGGAAGTGCAGAAAGGCACAATCGTCTTACCGGAAAAATCATAGCTTTCTAAAAAAGTGCTGATGATTTTGGGAGCCTGCCCCCACCAAATCGGATAACCGATAAAGACCACGTCATAATCCGCCATATTGGCCACGCTGCCAGCAATCGCCGGGCGAGAGTCAGCGTCGTTCTGCTCCCGATTAGCCCGGCAGTCGCTGTTGTAATCCAAATCCTCGCTGGTATAGGGCTCCGCCGGGGTAATTTCATAAATATCTGCGTCCAGAATTTCCTGCAAATGATTAGCAATGTCCTCCGTGGTGTTGGTAGCGGAGAAATAAGCAATCAAAATCCGCTTTGTTTCAGCGTCGTCATCATTTTCCGCTTGTTCCGGCGGCAGGTTATTATCAATCTGCACGTTTGCGCCGGTTTGCTGATTTTGATTATCCTGATTAGCCGGCGCTTTTTCCGAGCAGCCTGTCATTATCAGCGTTAAACCCAACAGAGCCAACATTAAAATCATTTTTTCATATTGCCATATTGCATAATCAACCTTCCCTTTCGGCAGCCGGTTTACAGCTTTAACTGTTTATTATTATATATCAACAAGCCTGGGTTGTCTAATACTTATATCGAATAATCAATTATGCTTAACAGTTATATTATAAAAATAAAAAAATTGGGCCAGCTTGATGTATAAGGCCACCCAGACTCTAATATTTTTCGATAAAACAGTCTTGACAGCTAAAAAGAAATATGCTACAGTATAATAGTAAATAAATTGACTGTACTTTAATTGACCATAGCAAGGTGATAGCATATGACAAAGGACGACCGAAAAAACGCTTATCTGTACTGCAAATTTAGGGATGAACAATTTGCCTTATATGACGAATACGCCAAACAAAACGGTATGCTGATGAAAACGCTGCTGGTTGTCAACGTGCTTTTTTATGCGGAAAACGGGCTTACGCAGCGGGATATTTGCAAACGAACTTTTCAATCCAAACAGACCGTCAATCTAATCATCCGCAACCTATTAAAAGAGGCCTATGTAACAGTTGAAGAACGCCCCGAGAACAAACGGGAAAAGCTGGTGCAAATGACCAACGCCGGCCGAACCTATTGTGAAAAGGTAGTTCGGCATATCACCTGGGCAGAGGATACGGCGATGTCGCTGTTCTCCCCGGAGGAACAAAAGCAGCTGATTGACCTGTCCAAAACTTTTACCAAGAATTTAACCAAGCTAATTAAACAGGAAACAGAGGAATTATAAATATGGAATTTTATGAAGTTATAAACCGCAGAAGAAGTATCCGGCAATTTACAGCGCAGGAAATCCCCCGCGAAGTGTTAGAGCGGATATTAGACGCCGGCCTTAAAGCGCCCTCCTCCAATCATCAACGCCGCTGGGAATTGCTGACGCTGACGGACAAATCCGTAATTTATAACCTCGCCCAGCTTGTCCGCCCGTATCCCTGCCGTATTACAGAGGCCAAAACGCCTCAACAGGAGATGTTTAAAATTGCCTACCCCCGCCAGCGCAGTATGATTGAAGAATCCGCCTGTGTAATCCTGCCCTTCTTCAAGCAAAAATATCCCATGAGCGAGGATAAAAACGGTTATAGTCTGATGGATTACGGCGCAACCTGGGCATTGGTTGAAAATATGCTGCTGGCGGCAACTGCCGAGGGCTTGGGATCTGTCGTGCACATTCCGGTAAAGAAAGAACCGGAGAAAATCAAGGAGTTTTTGCAGATCCCAGACGGCTGGTATCTACCCACCCTGGTAATTCTGGGCTACGCCAACCCCAACGCGGAAACGCCCCGGCAGGTTAAGGCCACGGTAGACAACAAAGTCCGTTGGAACAAATGGTGAACGCAGATAAAATCATTGAGGTAAACTTGCCATGGAAAACGCCAACATCAATAAAAGCCGTTTGCATATTGCCAATAAAGAGATAGAAATTTATCCAGGCGCTACGCCGGATTGCCCGATTATTTATCTGAACACTTTTTCCCAAGAGGGCGATACGGTATATCAGGCATTGCGCCGTAGCCAGGCCCCGGAGCATACTCTGGTGGCTATCAGCGGCCTGGCATGGGATCATGATATGGCTCCCTGGGATATTCCGCCCCTCCACAAAAACGACACTCCCTGCACCGGCGGAGCGGACGCCTATCTTCAGCTCTTGACCGAAGAAATCATACCGGAAGCCGAGCGGACGCTGCCCGGGCCTGTCCTCTGGCGCGGGCTGGCCGGGTATTCGCTGGCCGGACTGTTTGCCGTCTATTCGCTTTATCAGACGGCGGCGTTTTCCCGGATTGCCAGTATGTCCGGCTCTCTTTGGTTTCCTGGCTTTCAGGAATATGTTTTTACCCACGAAATGAAGATAACCCCTCAACGCCTCTATTTATCCCTGGGGGATCGGGAGAGCAAAACCAAAAATCCCTATCTGAAAACAGTACAAGAGCGCACCGAGACAATCTATAATCTTTTCCGGCAGCAAGGGATTGACACAATATACCGGCTCAATCAGGGCAACCATTTCCAAAACGCAGCCCAGCGTACAGCCGCGGGCATTGCCTGGATTTTAGGCAGCTAAACGAAATACGGGAGGAAATCATTATGACTAACACGATTTACACACTTTTTGCAAGCGTTGCCGCCAATCATCGTAATGATATTGCTATTATTGAGAATGAACTAACATATTGAATCGCTATTTCCTGCATTTTTATTTATGATCTTGCCGGTCGTTTCTGTTAATAATCCCAAAGGCTAAGCTGCCGGGCGGCAGTTTTTTCCTCAAAGGTTTGCAAATACTGAAATATCCGTTCATTATCACAAACTATTCCGTTTTCGCTGCATTTTTGGTTAAACAACTGCATCAAAGAATTATTATGGGGGCTTGCTAACACATATTGATTGCCGTATGTCTGAATATATTTTTCTTTTAACCGCGGAAAACGGCAATCCAGCTGCTCGTAAAAATATTCTCTGCTGCCCTCCCGCAAAGTCAGGCCCATACCAAAGCAAATCACACCATAAACCCCGGCCGCAATACACATATCCAAAATGCCGGTAATATTTTCCGCCGTATCATTGATAAACGGCAGAACCGGCGTTAGCCAGACAACGGTGGGTATGCCCAAATCCCGCAGGCGTTTTAACGCCGCAAAGCGTTCTTGGGTGGTGCTCACATTCGGCTCAATTTTCCGGCACAATTCCTCGTCAAAGGTTGTCAGCGTCATCTGCACAACACATTTGGTCTTTTGGTTTATTTTCTGCAAAATATCCAGATCCCGCAAAATAAGTGTCGATTTAGTGATAAGCGTAACCCCAAAACCATATTCATAAATCAAATGCAAGGCCTTGCGAAAATTACCGATGGTCATTTCCTCGGGAATATAAGGATCGGTCATCGAACCGGTGGCAATCATACACTTTTTGCGTTTATGTTTTAGGGCGTCTTCCAGCAGTTCAAGCGCATTTTCTTTAACCTCGATATCCTCAAAAGGATGGTTCCAGTGATAACACCGGCTGCGGGAATCGCAATAAATACAGCCATGCGAACAACCGCGATATATATTCATACCATTTTGAGAAGATAATATTCCTTTGGCTTTCACAAAGTGCATTGTCATTCTCCTTTCGCCAGGTTTTCAATACTCATAATTAATGTCGATTCCTAAATCAGGCCAAACGCCCCTTAGATATAAGCATAACATTTTATAGCCAACTTTTCAACAAATACCAAAATGCAAATTATTAACCTACCCCAAGTTTATCTAGATCAGCCCAATCTTATATAAACGGCCAAAGTGGTCTGTAAAAATATCCGCTTATCCTCTTGACAAAAAGTATAATAAATGTATAATATTAGTAATGAATACTAATAGCAACAAGCAGAAATTGGATGCGGACAAACCGGGGTTTCGTGCATAAGTTTTATGCCAAACATAAATTTTATCATAAAATGGAGGATTTGATTATGAGCAACAAATATGCGGGAACGCAGACCGAAAAAAATCTGGAAGCGGCCTTTGCGGGCGAATCTCAGGCGAGAAACAAATATACATATTTCGCCTCTGCCGCCAAAAAACAGGGGTTTGAACAGATTGCGGCAATCTTCTTAAAAACAGCCGATAACGAAAAGGAACACGCCAAAATGTGGTTTAAGGAACTGAACGGCATCGGCGATACCGCCCAAAATCTCGGCGCGGCAGCCGACGGCGAAAACTACGAATGGACGGATATGTATGAAGGTTTTGCCAAAACTGCCGAAGAAGAGGGTTTCCCGGAGCTGGCGGCCAAATTCCGGCTGGTCGGCGCGATTGAAAAACAGCATGAAGAGCGCTACCGCGCCCTGCTGAAGAATGTGGAAACCGCCGCCGTCTTTGAAAAGAGCGAGGTTAAGGTTTGGGAATGCCGCAACTGCGGCCACATTATCGTCGGCACCAAGGCCCCGGAAATCTGCCCCGTATGCGCACACCCGCAAAGCTATTTTGAAGTGCACGCTGAAAATTATTAAGCAAATTTAAACCAAACAGCGTTGGCGCAAAATGCAGCCACAATAAAGCAAACAATCATCGCCCCTTTTCAAGGGAGGGGCGGCGCACTGTTGTTCCTAAAAAACAGACGAAACAAAATAAATATCCTCCGGCATAACCGGGGGATATTTATTTTGGCAATTTCGCCATATGTTATAAATTTGCCGTAAATAACCAAACACAAAATCCGCCCAATCTGATGCCGCCAGTTTCAGCCAGGCAAGACCGGGGTTCTGGCCGGAAAATAATGTAACAAAACGACGAAAAATCATTTATAATAGTATAAATGGAATTAGTTGCCTACAAAAAAATGATGGAGGCGTTTTGATGCAGGGAAAAGTTTACGGCTATATTCGAGTTAGCAGCATTGACCAAAATGAAGACCGCCAGACAAGAGAGCTGCGCAGAAAAGGACTTTCTGACCAGCAAATTTACATGGACAAGCAGTCCGGCAAAGATTTTAATCGTCCGGAATATGAAAAAATGCTGAAAAAGCTGCAAGCCGGGGATTTACTTTACATATTAAGCATAGACAGGCTGGGACGCAACTACGCGGAAATTCAAGACCAATGGCGGATTTTAACCAAGGATATTGGCGTGGATATTTGTGTTTTGGATATGCCGCTGTTGGATACCAGAATAAATAAGGACTTGATGGGGACTTTTATTGCCGACATTGTGTTGCAGATCCTCTCTTTTGTGGCGCAAAGCGAGCGGGAAAATATCCGTATTCGGCAGGCGCAGGGCATTGCGGCCGCCAAAGCCCGCGGAATCCATATGGGCAGGCCGCCAACGCCGCTGCCCAAAAATTATCGCAGGGTTTTTCAAAAATGGAAAGACGGTAAAATAACCGGCACCGCCGCCGCCCGGGCCTGCGGTATGCCGCTGGCTACCTTTCTTTATAAAGCCAAAAAATTTGAGGAACAGCATAAAAAACAAAAGCCGTCATCTTAAACGATAGCGGCGGCGCGCTGTTGCTGCATAAAAAAACTTTACAAAAAGGTGAGGACCTTTTTGTAAAGTTTTTTAGCGTCTTTTAGCAGAAGAAAGGATCTGCAAACAGGTTTTATAAGGATTCCATTTGACCTTGCTAAATAAGCCGGGGAGTTTTTGTAAAGCTTCGTTACGCCTTTTTAAAAAAGCCCAGCCATACAGCTAACTTTTGCAGTTCGTCTAGCTGGGCTTTTGTTATGTTTTTTTGCAAAAAAATCAGGCTGCGGATTTACAAAAAGGTATACCTTTTTGCAGTTTTCCACAACCACTATATATTGATAATATATCATATCCGAACGCTAAATGCAAGG
>CAQWMM010000060.1 GCA_948907985.1 uncultured Bacillota bacterium | reverse complement strand
GCGCCACCTCGGCCATCGCCGGGGCCACCCCGTCCCAAAGCATAGAGCCCTCCCGTTTATCCATACTGGCCGGTAGTCTGGCCAGGGCGCTTTGCATTAACGCCGGGTAGCTTTTATCTTCAAACATCAGTAATTCACCTCTTTTTCCGCCGTAAGTTCGCCGAAAACCGTCTGCACCGCAAAACTGACGTGAACAACGCCCCGGCGCGGCAAATCGAACACAAAACCGCTCACCCCGATTATCCGGCTGTCAGCCAGCAGGGCCTCGGTGATGCGCCGCTCAATCTCCGGGCAAACAAAGGAAACCGGCTGCCCGAACAGGTCGGCCAGCTCCACGCCGTAGGCGTAGGAATAGATAAGGTAGTTGTAACGCTCGGTGTTGATGATTTTGTAAACCGCCTGCCGCATGGCCGCCAAGTTGTCCGTCTGGCCGCGCACCCGGTCGTCCCCCTCCTGTAAATTCAACCCCCAGGTCAAAGTCGGCTGCTCGGCAATTTTTAGCCCGCTGTTCAGCAGCGGCGTAACGCTCGGAATCATTGCCAATCCCCCTTAGTAATTGTCGGCGACACCCTGTCCAGCACCAGAAACTTTTGCCCGCCCGGCCAGCGCAGCAGCAGCACCCGCTCCCCCGCCTGCAAGCCGTTATAGACGCGCAGCTTTTTGCGCCCCTTGACGGCGTGCTTATGGGCGGCAAATTCCGCATAACCGCCCCCGCCGCTCTTATCCTCGCTCTGCGTGTTGATTTCCACATCCAGCCAATAATCCTGCACCGCTCTAGTCAGTTCCAGCTGTTCCGCATACAGCGGCAGTTTTTGGTCGGTCATAATTTGCAGCGGCTCCGCCGCCTCCACCGTCCCATAACACAAGGCCGCCGGTTTGCCTGCCGCCACCGCCTCAACCGCCGCTCTTTTCATTAACTGCAAAAACTCTCCATAATCAGCCGTTTTTTTCACCTCTATTCCAACGAAACAGTTATAATATCTAAATTGGCAAACTGTCGCAACGGCATATTCAGTATTAAATTATAAAATTACCGCCTCTTAATGTCAGATCCATAAAATGCTCGCCCTCGCCAAACCGGTGGCAGACGCTTTCCACCAGCAGATAGCTGTTGGCGATAATATCCCCCAAATCCAGCGCCACGCCCACCAGGCAGCCGGCGCGCACCCGCACGTCCCCCAGGGCATTTTTTATCTTTAGACGCCGCGTTTTGCTGTTATACAGTTTCAGCAGCGCCTCCGCCTTGGCCTGGCCGTTTTCTTTTTCCTGCAAAGTATCGAAATATTGCAGCAGCCCCCACAGGTTGATATGCCCGCCGTCTTTGGCAATATAGCTTGCCCATTTGCCGGTATCCCGGTTCGGATATGACAACTTAATCTGGTTATACGTCTGCTCGTCAATGCTGCTGGTATAGTCGAAGTTTTCGGCTTCCGCCGCATTGATGAGTATATCCACCTGCATATTGGCGATGTTTTTCAGCGTCAGCTTGCCATAATCGTCATAGAGCACGAACATCTGCCCCTTATGGCTCAATTCCAAATCCAGCGCGTTTTCAATCATATCCAGCAGGGTTATATTTTCCTCACTGCGGAACGGTATCACATAGCCGGTCGGCTCAATCTCGCCCAATTTCAGCTTTTTATCATCGGCAATCAGGCGCACCACATCAGAGGCCGTAATGTTTTTATATGACAATATATCCTTATTTTTCAAATAGCGGATCTGGTCGTAGGCCGTACACTCAATCGCTCCGGCCTTGTCCCGCCTTTTTACAAAGATAAAGCCATAGAAAAGCTGCCTGCCGTCTACCTCCAGCGTTACCGCCGAACCCTCGGCAAAGCCGCCCAAATCGGCCATAGCCTCATCTTTCAACACCGTAAATTTCAGCGTCGCCGGCGAACCTCGGCGGCTACTCTCAAGCTGGATTCCCTCCAGCGCCGGCGGAAAAAAGCTTAAACCTTTCTCATTGGTTATCATCAATGTTACTGCCGCCACATTGCCCTCCTTTGCTCGCTTGGCTCCGGCGCGCTATCCGCTGCCTGGCTGCCGCTTATACCCATTAATGTGTCGCCGCTTTCATTCTGGCTTAGCTGCACCGTCTGGGTGCCATAATCCCGGTACTGTTTTAGGCGGATTTTCACCATTAAATCAAAGCCGTTTTTGGCGCTCTCGGTGATGGTGTAATCCTCAAGGCTCACCTTGATATTATTGCTGAAAAGCACCCGCCCCAGCGCCGCCCCTCCGGGGCTTGCTGGACTCCCTCCGGTCGCCGACGGCATAGCCCGGGACACAATGAACTGGAACGGTTTGCGGCTAACTTTCAGCAGCTCCAAATGCGCCAGATAGTAGGTCGCCGGCTGAAAACCGCCCGCGTAAACCGCCGCAGGATATTTCACCTGCGGCAGCAAACATTCAAACTCAATTTCCGTCAGCCCAGCGCGCTTTAGCAGGTTGATTTCCCCCTGGTCGATTAAAATGTAAGTGCTGTTCTGGTTGGCTATGCTCATTTTCAGCTGCTCCGGCGGCACCGGCAGCAGTAAACCGTCCAGATAAAAGTCATACACCTAGATATGCACCCCCCTTCCTGCTCGCCCCTCCGGGGCTCGCTGGACTCCCTACGGTCGCGGCCCTAGCCTCAACTGCTTTGTACTTCATATGTGTATCCCCTCCGCGCTGATTTCGGCAGCTTGGTTTATGCCGTCCAGCATATAATCGAAAATGTCGTCCAAATCGTCCATTTTGCTGACCTGGTTGGTTATGCCGCCCATATTTACCACGATTTCCGCCGTGGTGTAGCGGTTCACTGCTTCCCGCTCGGCTATATCCCGCATCCATTTTAAATCCTCATCAGACATCTGCAAAGTGTCCCGCATAGCAGCTGTATTGCCGGCGGTATCCTCCGCGCTGGCGTAAATACTGTCTAACTTGTCCTGCAAATCGTCATACGGCATTTCCGGGAACAAATCTTCCAGGCTGGGCAGCTTAAATTTGTTCGCCAGATTTTTACCAAAATCATAGCCAAAATCAAACGCGCCGCCGTATTCCAAACGATAATCGGAAAGAAAATCGGCGGTATTAAACTTGCCCATAATTTCAACCTGCGCGCCAAATTTATCATCAACCCAACCGCGCAGATTATCGCGCCAGCCCTGCACACTATCGGCCAGCTTACTGCCAAAAATCATATCAATAGCCGAGGCCAGCGTTTGCAGCAAGGATAAAATATTGTCCACCAAATCAAAGAACAGATGCGCAACCGCACTCACAGGATCATTAAACACATTACCAAAGAAATTAGCAAACATGGCAACCGTGTTATAAAGGGTGGCAAAAACACCCAAAATCAGCTCCAGACCGGCCATGAAGATATTGCCTATAAATGCCCCGGCGGCTGCAATCGCGCCGCAAATAAGGCCGGTAGCTGAAATAGAACTTCCGGTAAAATGGTTTATCGCCCCCACAGCCGTATAAATAATCGCAATAATCGCAATAAAGCCCATAACCACCCAGGTTATCGGGCAGGCCATAAGCGCCGAATTAAAAGTAAAAGTTGCTGCTGACGCGGCTGCCGTATTGCCAGTTAAAACGCCATAACCAATAGAGAGAAAATTAACCGCCGCGTGATATGCTTTGGTCGCCAGTTCTGCCCCTTTATGTGCCAGTTCAACACCCTTAGTAACGCCCAGATAAAACAGCATGGCCGCCGCCGCACCATACACCAAGGGGCCAACTATATCCCAATTTGCCGCAATCGCCCCGCCGACGTTGGCCGCCAGATTGAAAAGTTGCGATAAAATGATAATCACGAAAGCGCAAATATTGGCAAATCCGCCCATAATACCGGTTATCTGCGGCAAATGGCTGCTAAACGCCGCCACAAATTGCAGCACCGCCGGATAGAGCCGATCGCCCAAAACCTCGCGCACATCGCCCAAAGAGTTTTTCAGCTGGGCAATCCTGCCCTGCGGCGTGTTGCTCATCGCGGCATACATATTTTCCCAGCTTTCGGCGATAACCTGATTAATGGCAGCCGCCGCCTGCATATCCGCGCTGGCATTGGCATATTCCGCGCCCAGCGTCTGCACAATCTGGGCTTGCGTGGCCGTCCCCTCAATAATCGCCTTTTGCGTTTCGCTGAACGCAAAGCCCTTTTGCGACATAGCGGTATAGGTACCGCCCATAATCTTGCCCAGGTTGGTGGCGTAATCGGTCATTTGCCGGCTGTCCACCTCCTGCCCCAGCGACATACCAGCCGCATAGTTAGAAAGCGTGTCCATCATCGACATAATCGCCTCGGTATCCGAAAAATAGGTGGATAACTCCGCCGCCCCGGCAATCATGGCCTCATCGCCAAACATCCCCTGGCTTTGGATTGCCGCCGCCTTAGCCTTAATCGCCTCAAAGGCGCTGACTGTCTGCCTGGTATCGGTTTGTAAATCGGCCTGCACGCTTAAATTAATCTGCCTGTCCGCCGTCTGCGCCACAAAATTGTTATAGCTATTGGCCGCACCGGTTGTATCCAGCGTCAAGGTGTTGTTCAAAGCCTGCCTATCAACATTGGCAGCTAAACCATTGTAGCAATCTGTCGCTTGGGCAGTGTCCAGCGTCAGATTATTGCTCAAAACCTGTTTATTGACATTGGCCGCCAAATTATTGTAACTTTCCGCCGCCTTCGCCGTATCTAAAGCCAAAGTATTGTCCAATACCCGCTTATCAAAACCAGCCGCCAAATCAGCATAAGCGTTAACCGCCCCCGCTATATCCAGCGCCAGAGTGTTGTCCAAAACCCGCTTGTCCAACTGGGCTATTTTGGTGGCGTAATCAGTAACGACCTCTGTCTGCGCGCTTACTTGCGTATTGGCCGCCAAATCGGCATTAGCGTTTAGCGGAATTTCCACATCCTGCGCGCCCATATTATGCAGAACGGTTTTTAACTGCCGCTCGGCCCGGCGCTGCACATCGGCAAGCCGCAGATTTTCCATAACCCAACTAGCGGCCATTCGCACAGTAGCAACGCTGCCGATTGTCGCCAAAATACCCCTAAAACTGTTATGCAGCCGGTTAGCCTCGGCAGTTCCGTCTCGAATCTGCCGGTTAAATTCCGCCTGATACTGTCCGGCGCGCTGGGCGTTGGCCTCAATATTGTTAAAGGCCACCGCCGCCCGCGCCAGTTCCTCTCTGGCCTGCTGGATAGAGGCCGTATCAATCGGCCTGCCCGCCGCCTGCTGCATGGATTGAAAAGTATTCAGCACAATGCTTAACGCCCGGTGAATACTCTGCAAGGGCTGTGTCATGCCGTCATAAAGCGCCAGCGCCCCGCGTACTGTCGCCATAAAATCACCTCCTGTATCTACGCCTTGTCCGCTCCCGGTCGGCCTGTTTTTCCGCCTCTCTGCGCCGTCTGTCCTCATCCTCGGTATATTTTTGCACAGCGCCAATCACAAAAGCGCGCTCCCGGCGCGGCAGCGCAAAATATTCATGCGGCGGCATATGCAGCTTTAACAGGGCGTAATAACAAATATTGGCCTCCCAGTCGCCGGATTCAATCAGTTTTTTACCTCGTCAACCTCATCCTGCAAGGAAATATTAAAACCGCAAACCTCCTGCACCTTAATTACATAATCGGCGTATTCGCCGGAGGTCAACATGGTTTTCAGCAGCTGCTCCGCGCCCATAACGTGATAACTCTCCTGCAAAGCCTCGTCGTTCAAATTGGGATAAACCGTGCAGGTAACGGCCAGCTTGCCCAGATACTTGTCCATATCCGTTTCGCGCTGAAACTGCCCCCGCCGGCCCGGGATCGGAATGTTCCGCACGCAGTCCCGGCGCAGCTTTTCATCGGCAGAACCGCTAATCGCCCGGATTTCCCAAAGCTCCGGCTGGCCGTTCTCGTCCAAAAATCTTTTCGAGGCCGCATATTTAACATTCTCCACAGTCTGCGCGTTCTCGGCCAAAAAAGCAGATAAACTCATTATAAAATCCTCCTTTTTTACAGCATACCGGCCAGATTGCTAAAGATTTCCGGTATCTCAAAATCTTCAAAAGTAAAGCTGATTTCCTCGTCCAGATATTCCGCGTCCGCGTCAAATTTGGCCAAAATCCCGCCGTCCAGGTTGCAGTCGCGCAAAATCACCGTCTGCCGCCCCACCGCACTGGTAGGGTCCTCATTGGTAACCTGAATATCAAAATAAATATCCTCGCCGGTATCCTTATAGCGTTTCAGCAGTTCCCGGAAAATCGAGGTGTTGTAATAAAACGTAGCGCTGCCGGTGCCGCTCCAACCGGTGGATTTATTGCCCTTGCCGGGCTTGCCCAAAATCGGCAGCTCGGTCTTTTTCTTCTCAATGCTGGCCTCCAGCTTATAGGCCTGCATAAAATTGTAGCGGTTCCCGTCAATCGTAACAAAACATTCCGCCAAAGAGGCCGAAATAGCGTCTTTGGCGTGCATAATCGCTGGCATATCCAATCCCCCTTACTCAACATAAACTGTCATATACAACTGTTCCATAGCGTTTACCGGCGTGATGTAATCCTCCACCAGCACCGCCTTTTTGGTATCGCCGCGTGCCACCTGGACGTTTTCCGAACTGAAGTTTTCAATCGCCCGGATAGTTTGCAACTCCTGATGATGTTTGACAATATCATTCCACAGGCTGATCCGCCCCGCCGCGTCGTTGGGCACCTTGCCCAGGTATTTTTGCGCAAACAGCAGAGCAATATCGTTGGCAATCTGGTCGAGAACACGCATAGTCTGGTTGCTGGCAAAATCCGCCGATTTCTCATCGGTAACCGAAACAAACGTATTAATATCCCGCAACACCACCACCTTATCATCCACCTTGTGGAACAGCCAGCTGCCCTCTTTAATGCCGTTTTCTAACTGCGTCTGCGTGTAGGCGGCGTCAATTTCATATTCGCCGTCATAGGCCATATTGGTGGCCGACTTGTTGACGGCAGTACCCGCTACCACGCCGCACACCCAGGCAGCCAAGGCCGGGCTTTCTTTATCCGCCGCCAGGCCGTTTTTGACGCTGATTACGCCCTCATAATCCGCCAGGCTGTTAAACAGCACCAGCTGGAATTTTTTGCCGCAATCGTCCCGCATACGCCGGGTGTAGGCCACAAACAGGGCTTTCAGTACGTCGCTGGCCGCCAGGCAGCCCATCGCGTTATAGCTGTAGGTTTCCGCCTGATCTAAATAAGCCTGATAAGCCGCGTCAGCTACCGCGCCGTTTTCACCGCCGGTCAATGGCGCTCCGGCCGTGGCCGCCAACGTGGCCTCCGCCTGCCAATCCAAATAAGGGTTCGGCTGCAAATCGCCCATGGCCGCAATGTTCAGCTGTTTATCTACCTGCACATCGCCCAGATAAGTCATAACATCAAACAACGGCGTGCTCTTAGCGCTTTTGGCAGGCTTCGCGCCGGTTTGACTTGGCTCAATCACCAGACGCAGCGCGTTGCCCCGCACACCGGGATATTTGGCCGCCGCCCAATCATTGGCCGCCTTTTTGCCGCCGCTGTTCAGACGGAAGAAGTGCACCGTCTTGGCGTGCTTAAAAATTTCGCGCACCGGCCGCAGTTCATCCGCCGTATAAGCATAGCCAAAAATCGGCTGGCTGTCTTTCAAAAATTCGTTCAATTCCACCGTAAACATCTGATTTTCCGCGCCCCAATCCAGCGGCAGCGGCAGCGTCGCCACACCGCGGTCGGACAAGGTGGCGCTGGCCTGCGCCACAGATATAAAGTTCATATAAGCGCCCGGCAAAATCTTATTCTGCACCAAAAAGGTGCCGCCGCCTAAAGCCATATTAAATCACCCTTTCTCATTTGTCGTATTCTGTTCAATTTGTAAATCCTCCATATTTACTTGCTCTTGCGGCTGCTCCACCAGCATATTGTAATTGACAAAGAATTGTAAAACGCCGTCAACAATTTCATAGCGCATTTGCGTGCCGCGCAGCCAATCACCCGCTGGCAGTTGGATAAAAGCCAGTTCCAGCAGCAGCCGCTCCGCCATAGCCAGCAGCTCGGCGTTGTCGCCCTCGGCTCGGGGAAAATACTGGACAACCAGCGGATTTACCCGCCGCGCCCGCAGGCCTAGCAGTGGCCGCTGTTCCGGCTGCAAAACGCCGATAAAAAAGCAAGGCTCCTGTAAACCCTGCTTAACCTGATTTTGATAGATTTCGTATCCGTCCCCCAAGGCCGCGTTCAGCCGCCGGGCAATACCTTTAATAATCTCGTTCAACATTAAAATAACCTCTGCAACATCGCATACAGGCGCTTTTCCAGCAAATCCGGCATTACGTTTTCAATCTGCTGCATAGATATAGTCAGCATATATCGCCCCGGGGACCAGCCCCCTTTTAACCGGCGCTGGATTGCCGGCACATAACGCCCGGCCTGCTGCCGGTGCCCATATTCCACATAGGACGCATACTCTACCGGGTTTATGATTTCAATGCGGTAAACATCGCCATCTTTTACAATATCACTGATTGTCCAGCTTTTTTTCAGCGTACCGCCCTTATATCCAGCCCAATATTTCTGCCTGGTTTCCTCATCTATCCAATCGGGAGCGTCGCCGGTGGGCGTGCGTTTAATCACATTCGTCAAAAGTCTTTGCGCCAACTCTCTGGACGCCTCCCGGCAAAACTTATCAAAATCGCCCTTTTCCAGCTTATCCAGCTTTCTTTCCAGTTCGCGCAATTCTCTAAAATCAACTCTGCCCCAACGGCTCATCTCACGCCCACCCCCGCCATAAGCTCAAAACTATCTCCTGATGAGAGGAATAAACCGCCGCCTGCCCGCTGGCCGCATAGGTAAACTGCCGCCCGGCCTGCTCCACAATGATTTTGCTGCCCGGCTTAACATCCACCTCCGGCGCAAGGAACAATTTCACGCCCTGGCTGACCGCCGCCGCCTGCTCTCCCTGCGCCGCCGGCGCTGTTTTCTCAAAGCTCAAACGGCAGGGCTGATTTGCCAGAACCACCCGTTCCTTTTGGCTGGTTATCTTACTTGCCTCATCTCGAAAACTGCCATACTCAATAACCGTGCAAACGCCGGTATAGAGCCTTTCAATCGCCCGTCTGACCCCGTCCACTTTCTCACCACCTAAACCGTCGGTAACAGGAAAGCTCACTGCGCCCGGCGTTCAGCAGATTATTAATCAACTGATTAAGCCGCTGCTCCGGGGTGCTGCTGCCCTCGCCGGCGGCAAACATCACAGTGGTATCCCCGGCCTGCACCTGCTTAACCGCCGCCGCCAAATCCAGTCCGGCCAGACTATCCGGCGTAAAGGTCTTTTTGGCCTGCAAAAACTCCCCCGCCGCCATATCTAAAGCCACGCCCTGCAACCCCTCCGGCGCCTCGGGCAGATTGCAGTCGTTTTTAATCGTGCCAACCACCTTTTCCAAAACCAAGTCCAGCAAAACCTCATCCTCCGGCTGGCAAGTATAGCCCAGCGCGGCCAGCCGCTCCTTTAAGAGCGCCAATAATATCAACATTAGCCCAGCGAAATAATCCGCGCCAGCGGAATGGCCTTGTGGTTGATGTAAGAGCGTTTATTTTCCGCCGTTTCCCCGGAATGAACCAACGCCCAGTTCTGGCCGTTTTGCAGCTCCGCGTCGGTAGGGGATAAGCTGGCCTGCGACTTCTTCTCATAGCTGATACCATAAGGAGCGAAAACCTTACGCTGCCGCACATAAAGCGTATCCTCGCCGCCATTCTTTCCCGGGTTTCTGTCCATCTCCACCGGCACTTTGGCGCCAATATCTTCAAAGGCAATCGCCCCCGCGCCCATAATGTAGGTGGTGTATTTGGTCTGCGCCGGCTTGGCCGGCACATAGCCAGCCTGCCCCTCGGTGCCCACCGCCGGCACTGCGGCCACTTCCTCTACCGGCATATCATCGTCAATCACCACCAACTTGCCGTTCCAGGTGTAAAGCTCCAAATCGCGCTGCACGCCCTCCGCGTCGGTGTACTTCAAGTGCGAAACCAGATTCATATTTTCCAGATTGGTCGCCACATCGGAGTGCATAAACACCAGGCTGAACTTTTTCTTGTTCGCGCCGCAGGCCTGGTTAGCGGCGCTGTTCAAGGTGGTGGCGGTAATTTTGCCGTCGCCTTTTTCGCTAACGTCATAAGTGTGCTTCTGCACAAATTCGGCATTCTTGCCGCCGGTCATTGCAAATACGCCCTGCAAGATTGCCAAAATCGTCCGCTGGTCGAGGTTGTCGAAATACTCGCCCACCTGTTCGGCCACATTCTGCATAAAATCAATACCACCCGTTATATCCTGGCTAAAATCCTTTTCCACCCAGGCTTTAGCCCGGCCGATAACCACCATACCCTGCTCAAACGTCTTGGTACTGGTGGCCGCAATATCCGTCTGGCCGTCGTAATTGACCGCCTCGCCGTCCAGCAGCCCGCGCATCGCCAGCCGGGAATAAGCCGTGC
>CAQWMM010000059.1 GCA_948907985.1 uncultured Bacillota bacterium | reverse complement strand
GCGCCACCTCGGCCATCGCCGGGGCCACCCCGTCCCAAAGCATAGAGCCCTCCCGCTTGTCCATACTGGCCGGCAGTCTGGCCAGCGCGCTTTGCATTAACGCCTGGTAGCTTTTGTCTTCAAACATCAGTAATTCACCTCCCTTTCCGCCGTAATCTCGCCGAAAACCGTCTGCACGGTAAATTTAACGTGTACAACGCCCCGGCGCGGCAAATCGAACACAAAGCCGCTCACTCCGATTATTCGCTTGTCGGCCAGCAAGGCCTCACTTATTCGCCGCTCAATCTCCGGGCAAACGTAAGAAACCGGCTGCCCGAACAGGTCGGCCAACTCCACGCCGTAATTGTAGGAGTAAATCAGCCAGTGGTAGCGCTCGGTGTTGATGATTTTGCAAACCGCCTGCCGCATAGCCGCCAAATTGTCCGTCTGGCCGCGCACCCGGTCGTCCCCCTCCTGCAAATTAAGCCCCCAGGTCAAAGTCGGCTGCTCGGCAATTTTTAGCCCGCTGTTCAGCAGCGGCGTAACGCTCGGAATCATTGCCAATCCCCCTTAGTAATTGTCGGCGACACCCTGTCCAGCACCAGAAACTTTTGCCCGCCCGGCCAGCGCAGCAGCAGCACCCGCTCCCCCGCCTGCAAACCGTTATAGACGCGCAGTTTTTTGCGCCCCTTGACGGCGTGCCGGTGGGCGGCAAATTCCGCATAACCACCGCCCCCGCTCTTATCCTCGCTTTGCGTGCTGATTTCCACATCCAGCCAATAATCCTGCACCGCGCGGCATAGCTCCAACTGCTCCGCATACAGAGGCAGTTTTTGGTCGGTTATAATTTGCAGCGGCTCCACCGCCTCCACCGTCCCATAACATAAATCCGCCGGTTTGCCGGCCGCCACCGCCTCAACCGCCGCCCTTTTCATTAACTGCAAAAACTCTCCATAATCAGCCGCCAATAAACTCACCTCCCCGCAGCGTCAAATCCATAAAATGCTCGCTCTCGCCAAACCGGTGGCAGACGCTCTCCACCAGCAAATAGCTGTTGGCAATAATGTCTCCCAAATCCAGCGCCACACCCACCAGGCAGCCGGCGCGCACCCGCACGTCGCCCAGGGCGTTTTTAATCTTTAGCCGCCGCGTTTTACTGTTATACAGCTTAAGCAGCGCCTCCGCCTTGGCCTGACCGTTTTCCTTTTCCTGCAATGTGTCAAAATATTGCAGCAGCCCCCATTGATTAATATGCTCGCCATCCTTGACAATATAGCTTGCCCATTTGCCAGTATCTCGGTCGGGATATGACAATTTAACCTGATTATACGTCTGCTCGTCGATACTGCTGGTATAGTCAAAGTTTTCGGCCGCCGCAGCGTTGATGAGTATATCCACCCGCATATTGGCAATGTTTTTCAACGTCAGCTTGCCATAATCGTCATAGAGCACGAACATCTGCCCCTTATGGCTCAATTCCAAATCCAGCGCGTTTTCAATCATATCCAGCAGGGTTATATTTTCCTCACTGCGGAACGGTATCACATAGCCGGTCGGCTCAATCTCGCCCAATTTCAGCTTTTTATCATCGGCAATCAGGCGCACCACATCAGAGGCCGTAATGTTTTTATATGACAATATATCCTTATTTTTCAAATAGCGGATCTGGTCGTAGGCCGTACACTCAATCGCTCCGGCCTTGTCCCGCCTTTTTACAAAGATAAAGCCATAGAAAAGCTGCCTGCCGTCTACCTCCAGCGTTACCGCCGAACCCTCGGCAAAGCCGCCCAAATCGGCCATAGCCTCATCTTTCAGCACCGTAAATTTCAAAGTCGCCGGGGAGCCCCGCCGACTACTGGAAAGCTCGATTCCCTCCACCGTCGGCGGGAAAAAGCTCACATTCTTCTCGTTGGTTATCATCAAAGTTACTGCTGCCACATTGCCCTCCTTTGTTCGCTCGGCTCCGGCGCATTTTCCGCCGCCCGGCTGCCGCTTATGCCCATTAAAGTATCGCCGCTTTCATTCTGGCTTAGCTGCACCGTCTGGGTGCCATAATCTCGATACTGTTTCAGGCGGATTTTCACCATTAAATCAAAGCCGTTTTTGGCGCTCTCGGTGATGGTGTAATCCTCAAGGCTCACCTTGATATTATTGCTGAAAAGCACCCGCCCCAGCGCCGCCCCTCCGGGGCTTGCTGGACTCCCTCCGGTCGCCGACGGCATTGCCCGGGACACAATGAACTGGAACGGTTTACGGCTCACTTTCAGCCGCTCCAAATGCGCCAGATAGTAGGCCGCGGGCTGAAAACCGCCCGCGTAAACTGCCGCGGGATATTTCACCTGCGGCAGCAAACACTCAAATTCAACCTCGGTCAGCCCGGCGCGTTTCAGCAGGTTAATCTCCCCCTGGTCGATTAAAATGTAAGTGCTGTTCTGGTTGGCAATGCTCATTTTTATTTGCTCCGGCGGCACCGGCAGTAGCACCCCGTCCAGATAAAAGTCATACACCTAGATATGCACCCCCTCGGCGCCAATTTCAATTTGCTGGATCATGTTATCTACCAACTTGGTGGTAATACCGTCCAAATCCTCCATTTTGTTAACCTGGTTGGTTATGCCGCCCATATTCACCACAATTTCCGCGGTAGTGTAGCGGTTTACCGCTTCCCGTTCGGCTATATCCCGCATCCATTTTAAATCCTCATCAGACATATTCAGCTCATGCGCCATATCCCCGGTGTTGGCGACAATCTCCCGCAGGCTGTTGTCCATATTATCCCAAACGGAATTATTTAACAAATCATAAGTAGGTAAATCTATATTCTGCAAACCAAATGGATTCTTAAACAGATTTTCGCCAAATCCGTAACCGGCATTAAAAGTATCAGTATAGTCGATGTGAAATTTAGATAGATAATTAGCCGGATCCATTTCGGCAGCAAAAGTAATAGCATTTTTATTTTTACCCCAGCTTGATACTTCACTTTGCCAGCCTTGCAATTTATCAGTTAAGTTCCAGCCAAATACACTATCAAGTATATTCGTTACTGATTTAGCAAAACTTAATACTACAGAAAGCAGTTGCCCAAGCAAATTAGTAACAGCTCCGGCCAAGCTATCAAAGCCACCGTTACAAGCATTTAATACCCATTCAATAATGCCCATAAACGGAGCAACAAATCCAGACCAGAGAAATTGTATAATGCCAGAAATTAACCCTACAAATGTATTGCCGATAAATGCACCAGCCGCAGCAACAGCGCCGCAAATAAGACCGGTTGCCGAAAGAGTAGTGCCGACAAAATGATTCACTGCCGCCACTCCGGCATAGAACACCGCCACAACAGCCATAACCTTTACCACAATCCAGGTCAGTGGACAAGCCCATAATGCCGCATTAAAACCATACTGCGCCGCTGTCGCTGCAAAAGTAGCACCGGTTTGCATATTTAGAGCTGCCCAGTTTGCATTAATACAGAAAGTTGAAAATGCCGTCAACCCATTGTTTATTCCCTGTGAAATATTAGTAGCAGCTAAAATTGTTTTGTAAAATCCTAATGCTATTGCAGCTCCATAAATAAGCGGGCTAATCCAACTCCAGTTATTCATCACCATATCCGCAAAGCCTAAACCAGCCTTAGTAACCCAAGATAACACACCCAGTATGGTATTAAAACCACTGGCTATGCCTTGGACAAATCCTTGTACAGTCGGCCAATTATCCCGAAAAGCCCCAACCACCAGCAGTACATAAGGGTATAGCCCTTGCCCAATCTGCTCCTGCAAATCACCCCAGGCATTAGTCAGCTGCACAATCTGTCCATGCGGCGTGTTGCTCATCGCCTCATACATACCTCCCCAGCTTTCAGCAATCACCTGATTAATCGCAGCCGCCGCCTGCATATCCGAACTCATTTCCAAATATTCCGCGCCCAGCTGCTCCGCAATCTGCGCATGGCTGGCTGTTCCCTCAATAATCGCCTTTTGTGTTTTATTGAACTCAAAGCCTTTTTTCGTCATTGCCTCATAAGAGCCAGTCATCACCTTGCCAAGCCCGGTCGCATAGTCAGTCATCTGCTGGGCGTTCAATTCTGCGCCGCCGCTCATGCCGGACGCATAATCGGTCAGCGTGTTCATAATGCTTAAAACCGCGTCGCCGTCCGTAAAATAAGTCGCCAACTCCGCCGCCCCGGCAATCATAATTTCGTCGCCAAACATCCCCTGGCTTTGGATTGCCGCCGCCTGCGCCACAATATCATCATAATAATCAGCCATGCCCATATTGCTGACAACCGTCCCCAGCTGCACCTGCGCGTTCATCTGCACGTCAAAGGCGCGCATTGAATCCTGGCCAAAATCAATCGCCTTGCGCAGCCCGGCCAGCCCCAAATAAGCCTTAACCACGCCAGACAACATATTCCCCAAACCAAAGGCGTTTTGCGCGCCCTGCTGAATGGTCTGGTTAAAAAGCCCCTGCTCGTTGGTATTATCCCGAATATATTGCTCCAGGCCGCTAACCGTCTGCGATAGCTGCAAATAGGCCGCATTAGCCGCCTGCACGTTCATACCGGCCACCGCCGCATTTAATCGCTCCTGCTCCTGCACGGCTAAAGCCAACTGCCCGCGCATTCGCTCTAGTTCCTGGTTAGCAAAATCAGAGCCAAAATTCAGCGGATTGCTGCCAATTAAATTGACCTGCTGCCAAATCCCCTGCAAACGGTTCTGCATATTGCCCAAATCGGCCAGCGCATTGTCCGGCAGCCAGTCAATATTGCTGGCTGCCGCCGCAACCTGCGCCTGGGTGTTATACAGCGAATTAAGGCTGCTGTTGGCGCTTGCCAATTCCTGCCTAAACCGCGCCAGGCCGCTATCCGTAAACACCGGCATTTCATCCGTCTGCCAATGCCACTCCAAATTCAAGCTGTCCCGAATTTGTCGCTCGGTATTGCTGATTGTCTGCGACAGCCGCAAATAAGCCTCGTTAGCCGCCTGCACGTCCATACCAGCCACCGCGTTATTCAACAGCGCCTGCTCCTGCGCAGCCTGCACCAGTTGGGCGCGCATTCGCTCCAATTCACTGTTGGCGGCGTTAAGCCCCAGCCCTGCCGGATTGGCGGCCATATTCTCAACCTGCAAACGCACTGCATTTATGCGGTTCGCCATTTCCTGCAAGTCGCCGCCGGCATTAGCTGAAAAAATATTGGTTTGCGCCGCTTGGTTGGCAATCTGCATTTGGCTTTGGTATAAATTTGCCAGCTGCCGGTTGGTTCTTTCGGCTTCCTGCTCAAACCGCGCCAGACCACTATCTATAAACACTGGCAGGCTGTCGCTCTGCCATTGCCAGGGTGTGGATGGCGCTGCAAGCTCTGGCATAGCCAAATTTTCCAGATTATCCATCAAACGCCGCATTTCCAGATTGGTTTTGCTGACATATTCCTGCATACCCTGGAGGGCTGCCGGCTCAAACGGCCTACTAACGGTTTCCTGCAAGTCCCGCATAGAACCCATTGCCAAATTGATAAAACCGGCTATATTCTGCAAAACCGGTGAGAAATTATCTTGCAAAACTATTTCTGATTGAATTTTCGCCATCTTTTCACCTCCTGTGCCTGCGATGTGCGCGCCCTTTAGCCCGCTGCCCGGCCAGTTTTTTCTCCAGCACCTCGTCTGCCCTGGCTTTCTGCTGCACAGCGGCCACCACAAAGGCCTTTTCCTGCTCGTCCATTGCCAAAAGCTCATGCGGTAGTATGTGCAGCTTAAGCAGGGCGAAATAAGCCAGATTGGCCTCCCAGTCGCCGGCTTTAATTAGTTTTTTGCCGCGGCCACCTTATCCTCAAAGTTTTCATTCAGCCCCAAAAACTGCTGCACAAACTTGCCCAGCTGATTATATTCGCCGGGATCGTCCACCATAGCCAGCAGCAAATCTTCCGGGCGTTTCACGCCATAGCTGTCCTGCAATTCGGCGTTGCGCAAATCCGGGCAAACCACCGAGGCGGCAATCAACTGACTGATAAATTTGCTGCCCTTGCCCTGGTTCAAATTCTCCATACAGTCGTCGCGGATAGCCTCGGTTTGCGCCGAAGTGATATGCTTAAACTCCCACTGCAAAGGCTGGCCGTTCTCATCGCAAAGCGACTTAGTAGCCGCGTAAAAAGCGTTCTCCTTAACTTTCTTGTTAGCTTTCATAAATTGTGCAAATTTAGACATTTTCTTTATCTCCTTTATCCTTTAGATTTTTAGTTAGTCGCAAAACCGTCCAACTGCTTGAATTTCTTGTGGCGTTGCAAAAAGAATACAAAAAAATTGCAAATAAAATCCATATTCATTAGCAAAAATCTTTTGTATTTCATTTGCAACTTCAGCAAAAAAAGAATAGCAAAAAAGCGTTTAAGAAACCTTTTTGAAAGTTTCCTAAACGCTTTTTTTAATCAGTTTTTTTCGCTCTTGCCAGCCTTTTGCCTCTCTGCATAATCCTGCAAAGTCAGGCGTTTGTCAGGCGTGTATTCCAGCAAATCTGATAAATCACAGCCCAGAGCATTACAGATTTTATCCAAATCGCCAAGTTTAACCTGAACAACACTTTCATTATATATGTAACAGATTGTAGCAGGCCGAATGCCTGTTATTTTGGCCAATTTGGCTTGGCTCCAGCGCCGCTCGCCTAGAATACGCGATAAGCGTATTCTTATCATCTGACCACCCCTGCTAATTATTATAACAAAGATTGTCAGGAAAATATTGCCAAATCACAAAATAATATTACGAAATTCAAAATAATTTTTCAAAATTCGTTAAAACTGCTAAAAGTTTTTAATAATTACCTCCGGGAATGTTTTGTTGCTTGGCGTACCGGCCAGATTGTTAAGCCTGTTTGTATCATAAATATTGCACCAGCCGTAAAGCTCCCTGACTAACGGAACATCACCATAGGACAAAATAAAGCGCCCCTTTATGCCTTTAAGCACTGAGGCCAAACGCCGGTGATCGGCCTCGCCAAACTGCACAGAATAATAATGCTCTGCACCCACATAGGGTGGGTCAAGATAAAATAAGGCGTCCGAACGGTCATAGGTTTTAATAAGCGGCTCAAAATCCTGCTTTTCAACCACCACTTTTTTAAGTCTATCCTGAATTTTAGGCATATATTGACGCAAATGCTCGCCGCTTTTAGCGTCGGTTGCAAAGGTTTTGGCGCTGCTGCCAAAACTATGTTTAACCAGATACAAAAAGCGCGCTGCTCTTTGCAAATCTGTCAGCCCCGGAGCCTCCAGCTGACCAACATAATCGAAAAACAGCTCTCTGGAATGCAGCAGCCAATCAAGCTCCGCCTGCAAAGCCTCGCAGTGATATTTAACGCACCTAAACAAATTGGCCAAATCGCTGTTAAGATCATTAAAAACTTCCATTTGTCCGGCCACCTGCTCCTTGGCAAACAGCACCCAACCGGCGCCGCCAAACACCTCAATATACCGGCCAACACCATCAGCCGGAAAGTGGCTTAAAATCTCTTTGCGCAGCTGGCGTTTACCGCCAACCCACCCAATAAAACTTTCCATAAAAATCACCTCATATAATATATTAGGGAATAGCCAGATGAGGCAATCTTTATCAGTCATATCTGAGGGCTGGCGGCAGAACTATCTGCTGCTGGCGGCGGTATAAACCCCTGCGCCTTGGCGCTCTCAAAGGTAATGCCGCCCTCCTTATGATCGCTTTTAGCCATATTAAGATAAAAGCTGCAAACCACGCCGTGCGCCGTCCAGGGCAGGCCAACCATAGCGGAAAGCCAGGGCAAAGAACCCAAATAGCCCCGGTGAATACAGTAGGCGGCTAATAAAATGCCGCCTACTGTTACCAACCAAAGCAAGGCGCGAATATCGGCAATAAGCCGTTTGGAAAAGTCCATAGCTTACGCCTTGCCCATCAGCTGAGCGAACCTGAAAAGCACCGTAACCAGCTGCTCCCTGGTCAGCAAATCCTCCCACATATAGTTGGGCTGACCGTCTGACAGCTTCTCGCCGCCGGCCAACAGGCCGCTTTCCACCGCCCATTGCCGCGCCTGAGCGCTGTATGCGCTGCTGTCATTATCACGCAGCTTTTGGCGGTATTCATTCATAAATTTTTCAAAACCTGCCGCGTCCATTTCTTCTTCATCTCCAATCAATTCATAATCCGGGCGGCCAAAGCCGGCAATTTTGGCATAACTCAAAGAATAAGATTTAGCCCTGACCATACCGCCGTTGGCCACCACGCCGGGGCTGCTTGAGGTATTGCCCTCAATCGTATATACCCGGCCTCCGGCAATCTTTTCCACCAAGCCGGTATGGCACATAGTTTTGCCGCCGTTTTCGCTGAAAAAAATCTGGTCGCCGGGTTTGGGGTTTGACTTAAAAAAGCGGTTATGCTGCTTATAATAGCTGGCAGAATTGGTGCAGCCTGCGCCATAGCCGCCCATCGGCTGAAAGGTCATAGCCATACCTTTAGCCAGACCAAAAGCCTGAATAAAGCACCAATCCACAAACATATCGCACCAGGCATAACCGTTTTTTCTGCCGCTATACACGCCCAGGGCGTCTAAATCGTGAGCATATTTGGTATAGTTGTTATTGCCGGGGTTAGCGGTTTTATCATCCAGCTGGCTGTTGGTAGCCTTTTCAATATAGCCAATTTCCGCCCTGGCCGTGGCTAAAAGTCGTTCAACAGCCGCTGGCGTCATCATCATCACCGTCCTTATTATCTTTATCGGCCTCGCCTTTAAGCTCTTTATTCAGCTTGCCCACAATAGCCTCCAGCATAGCGTCCAGCCTTTTCTGGTTGACTGCTATGTTATTCTCTTTCAGCCAAGCCACCACATAGGCTTTCTTTTCTTCGCCGCGCCTGGAGCCTTTATAAATTTGCTCGGCGGCGTCAACGGCAATGCCAATCCAAAAAGCGTCAACCCTGGACTTGATAAAAGGCACTACAATAACGCCAAGGATAGCCGCTAACAAAGTAAAAACAGCCTCCATAATCGGTGTAATATCCACCATAAAATCCACCTCCAAATATATTTTAATCATCGTTTAAGGCACACAAAAAGGGCGGCAAACGCGCCAACCCCGGAAAGTATAATATTTTCATTTTATTTTACTCCTAAGATTTAGACAATGAGGGAGCTTTATCCTCATCAATTTTATCACTATTGCGCTGCAGCTTAAACCAGCCGTCCTCGCCAAATATGCTTTGGGTTAGATGCCAGCTGTCGCAGTGGCTTAGCAGGCCGGTATAAGAGGTTACGGCCTTTTGCGCCCGCTCCAGGCTCATTTGCCCCTCGGCGTAAAGCCGCTGGATACGCTTTAGGTTGTGTTTCATCCTGAGCGCCGTGGCCTTTTTTAGCTTAATATGCGTGGGAAAAATGCGGTACTGGCAAAAGTCCACGCCATGGCTTATCGGCTGAATAAAGCATTTTTTAGGGTTAAGCTCCAGCTTGAGCCTGTCTGTCATAAAAGCGGCAATCTGCCGCCGCCACTCCAGCAGCTGGGCTTTGCTGTCTGCCAACATTACAATATCGTCCATATAACGCACATAGTAATGGATGTGCAGCTGTCTTTTGGCAAAATGGTCAACCTCATTTTGGTTGATATTGGCCAGCATTTGATTTAGCAGACTGCCCACGGCTAGCCCTTTGTCCGTCAGCATTTCCTCCGGCGCCAAATCATTAACTCCCAGGCCGGGAGGAAAACCAAAACGCTCATTTGGCGCGTTGATAAATAAATCCATTAACCACATCAGCCAGGGATCATAGCCGCATTTGCGGCCTATTAAATCCATAGATACCCGGTGATCGATACGGTAAAAGAATTTGCTGGTATCCAGCTTTTGCACCCAATAGCGCAGCTTAGGTTTACCGGCGGCGTCTAATCCGGCCTGCTTTTGTTTGCGCCCGGCCTGCTGCATAAACTGATACAGTCTTTGTGCTGCCGCATTGGTACCGCGCCCCGGAATGCAGGCAAAGCTATCCTCAATATAGGCGCTGACAAAAGCCGGATTAAGCACCTGATATACCGCCCATTGCACCACCCTATGCACAAAATTCTGCCACATAATCAACCGCTCCGCCGGCTCGTGGATTACTCGCTTGTGATAGCGCCCCGGCACATAGGTCTGATTTATAAGCGCCGTCTGTATCCTGTGCAGGTTATCCTCCAAATGGGCTGAAAAGGCCAGCACCTCCCGGCGGAAACGTTTATTTTTCCGGGCGTGGATATAGGCCAAATAAAGGTTTTCAAAGTCCGTTACTCGCTCTTTAATGTGCTTAATTGTTTTCATTTTTTGCTCCTAAAGCAGTGCGCCCGGCGGTTTTCCTCTGGCTGCTGCCAGGTACTAACGGTCAGGCGCACGATTCTGTTTTTGCTAAATAGCCGGAGATAAGCCCTTTTTTCTCATTGTGCTGACGCCCGGCCCATAGGCTGGGTATATCTGACTAAAGAGAGAAGCGGCGCGGACGCCGAGGCCAATGTCGAAGTGTCGGCGCGAGCGCCATAGTCTAAACGCAAACACGCCAGTGGTGGAGCCATCAATCCAGCAGCCACCGCGCAACGGCAATCGCTGT
>CAQWMM010000058.1 GCA_948907985.1 uncultured Bacillota bacterium | reverse complement strand
CGCTCCCGTTACAGAGCAAAGGGTTTGTTGGAATCCTGATTGAGTTGGCTAAGCCTGGCCCACTGGTTTTAGGTTTGGCAATTAAGGTGGCACCGCAGGTAATGACCTGTCCTTAAAATTTCTTTTAAGGATAGGTCTTTTATATTATCTGAAAAAAAGAAAAGAGGTAAAGAAAATGAAAAAACTATTTTGTTTGTTAACTGCATTTATGCTGCTGGCTACGCTTACAGCCTGCAACAGTGAAACTAAGCAGACAACCAACCCCAACGATGAAAAAGTGTATAACGTTGGCCTGCTGCAATTAGTTGAACACCCCTCATTGGATGAAATACGCACTGCAATCGTTGATGAAATTGCAGCTAAAGGCTATGGCGACGTTATCAAAATTGATTATGAAAACGGTCAAAACGAAACCAGCACAATGAACACTATCGTACAAAAATTTATTGCAGATAAAGTCGACGCCATTATTTCTATCGCAACACTTTCCACACAAAGCGCGGCGGCAGCCACTTCGGAAATTCCAATTATTTTCTCGGCAGTTACGGACCCGGTAGCTGCGGGCTTGGTAAGTGATTTGCAGAATCCCGATGGCAACATCAGCGGCGTTTCCGATTATATTGATGTTGGCGCTATTTTTGCTTTGGCCGAGGAACTGACGCCAGAAGTACAATCCTACGGATTACTGTATAACACCAGCGAGGTAAACTCCGTTTCGGTCATTAATGACGTTAAAGAATATTTAGACGCTAAAGGTATTGCTTATCAGGAGGCATTTGTTACCAACATCGGCGAAGTAACCACCGCCGCCCAATCACTGATTGGTAAGGTCGACGCTTGGTTCGTGCCGATTGATAACACTGTAGCGGCAGCGATGAGCAATGTGGCCGAGATTGCCAACGCCAACCAAATTCCGGTTTATGTGGCTGCTGATTCGCTTGTGCATGACGGCGGTCTGGCGACTGTCGGCGTAAACTACACCCAGTTGGGCAAGCAAACTGCGGATATGTTAATTCGGGTTTTAATCGACGGCGAATCTATTGCCGATAATCCGGTTGAGGTTATGGAAGAATATTCGGTTACTGTCAATCCGGAAACTGCCGCCGCCATTGGCGTTGACGTCAGCAAATATATTCAATAAAAAATAATTTAACAAGGTTAAGATTATGAGTTTTACACTTTTGCAGGGTACTTTGGAACAAGGCTTAATTTATAGTCTTGTGGCGCTAGGCCTGTTTCTCTCCTTTAGAATTTTAAATATTGCCGACCTGACAGTTGACGGCGCTTTCACCTTGGGCTGTGCAGTCAGCGCAGTAACAACCTTAGCCGGCCACCCTTTTGGCGGATTGGGTCTGGCTTTGGCTGCCGGCGCTTTGGCCGGTTTGGTAACAGCTTTGTTGCAAACCAAAATGAAAGTACAACCGATATTAGCCGGCATTATCACCATGACTGCGCTTTATTCAATCAATTTGATGATTATGGGCAACCGTGCCAATCTGCCGTTGCTGAAATGCGATACAATTTACAGTTTGGCGGCGCCCTATCTACCAGCCGGTTACAACAAACTGATTGTAGCGGCGCTGATTGTGGCAGTTGTATTATTATTACTGTACCTTTTCCTGAAAAGCGGCACCGGCCTGGCAGTACGCGCTACCGGCGATAACCCGGATCTGGTGCGTTCATCATCTATCAATCCCAGCCTGACGATCACAATCGGGCTGTGCCTGGCTAATGCTATGGTGGCGCTTTCCGGGGCTATGTTAGCACAATATCAGCTTTTTTCCGAAATCACAACTGGTACCGGTATGGTGGTAATTGGTTTGGCCTCGTTAATTATGGGCGAGGCCATCGTGGGCCGCGGCAATATGGCACGTTGCCTGTTCAGCACCCTGCTTGGTTCCATTATTTACCGCCTGGTCATTGCTATTGCCATAACCACCTCCTTAGCCGCCTCTAATTTAAAATTAATTTCAGCTATCATTGTAGCAATTTCTATTTCCTGGCCCGCAATCAAAGAAAAAATCGAATTTATTAAACTAAAACAGGCCAGTCGGAAATAAAGGAGGCAAACAAATGCTGGAATTGCAAAATATCAATAAAATATTTAATAAAGGCACGCCCAACGCCAAACAAGCCATTAACAATCTTTCGCTTCACCTTGAACCGGGCGATTTCGTCAGCATAATTGGCAGCAACGGCGCTGGCAAAAGTACCGTTTTTAATGCCATTGGCGGCAGTTTCTGGCTGGATTCTGGACACATTCTGCTGGAGAAAGAAGATATAACCTTTCTGCCCGAACACAAGCGCGCTAAAAAAATCGGTCGTTTATTTCAGGATCCGCTACGCGGAACTGCGCCCAATATGACGATTGAAGAAAATTTGGCTCTGGTATATCTACGCGCCAATAAAAATCGCTCTATTTTTGGTATCACCAATAAAGACAAGGATTTTTTTCGCAGTAAACTGGCCGAATTAAATCTTGGCCTGGAGGACAGATTGAAAAGCAAAGTTGGCCTGTTATCCGGAGGTCAGCGCCAGGCGCTTACATTGCTAATGGCTACTATGGTAACGCCTAAACTGCTGCTTTTAGACGAGCATACGGCGGCTTTAGATCCAGCGACAGCTGATAAGGTTTTGGAGCTGACCAATAAAATTGTGGCTACTGATAATATCACCACCATGATGATTACTCACAACATAGCATCAGCGCTTAGTATGGGTAACCGAACCATTATGATGAATAACGGACAGATTATTTTAGATATTAGCGGTGCTGAACGGCAAAAAAGCACCGTACAGGACTTGTTGGCGCTTTTTAAGGAAAAAAGCCAAACCGCACTGGATGATGACCGAATTTTGTTAACATGATTTATAAGAAAGTTGGTAATCTCAAATTGCAAAAATCAAAACTTGCCGCCCAGCTACTTCTATATGCCGTTACTGACAGGTGTTGGCTGCATACCGGCCAAACGCTTGCTCAACAGGTTGAACAGGCGCTGCAAGGCGGCATAACCATGCTCCAACTGCGCGAAAAACAAATGTCTGAAGAAGATTTTTTAACAGAAGCCCAAGAAATAAAGAAACTAACCGACGCCTATCAGGTACCATTAATAATTAATGATAATTTGACGGTTGCCTGTCAAAGCAACGCAGCCGGACTGCATATCGGTCAAGACGACGGCAGCATCGCCGCTGCCCGCCAAACCCTTGGCAAAGGAAAGATTTTGGGTGTTTCTGCCCGTACTATTGAACAGGCGCAAGCCGCCCAGGCAGCCGGCGCTGATTATCTTGGTGTCGGCGCAGTTTTCGGCAGCAACACTAAAAATGACGCTAAAAATATTAGTCTGGATACGCTAAAGGGAATTTGTCAATCCGTCAAAATCCCGGTAGTGGCAATCGGTGGCATAACCGAGGATAAACTCCCTACCCTTCTTCACACTGGTATTGCCGGCGTGGCCGTTATATCGGCTGTGTTTGCTCAGCCCAATATAAGCAACGCCTGTCAGCGTTTATTTAAAATACTAAATGATTAAATTAAACAGCAAAAGAGGCATTTATTCGCATAATGAAAAAAATGCCTCTTTTGCTGTTTTTTTATTGTTTAACTAATTTTTACAACTTCATAACCGGCATCTTCAACTGCCTTGCGTAGAATGTCATCATTCACATCTTGGGATAATTGCACATCCGCAGTCTTACTCGCCAAATCAACCTTAGCGGTAACGCCGTCAATTTTATTCAAAGCCTGTTCAACGCGCCCGGAACAATGCCCGCAGGACATTCCCTCAATATACATAGTTTTGCTCATTTTCTCACCTCCTGTCAAACTGTTTTTGCCTAATATATTCATCCCGGTTTTAACCTGAACATTATCAAATGATTTGCTCTGCTGCCATTCCGTAGAAAAAATAGGTTTAAAATTGCGCAAACGTAAAGCGTTAGTAACTACGCATAACGAGCTGCAACTCATAGCCGCTGCCGCGAACATGGGATTCAGCTTCCATCCCAAAACAGAAATAAATACGCCCGCCGCTAAAGGAATACCAATACAATTATAGATGAACGCCCAAAACAGATTTTCCTTAATATTAAGAACTACCCGCTTGCTAAGCTGAAAAGCCGTAACAACATCGAGTAAAGAATTTTTCATCAAGACAACATCCGCCGCGTCGATAGCAATATCGCTGCCTGCGCCAATGGCGATGCCAACATCGGCTGCCGCCAAAGCCGGCGCATCATTTATGCCGTCGCCGGCCATGGCCACTACATCAGAGCGGCTTTGCAGCTGGCGCACGACCAGTTCCTTGTCCGCCGGCAAAACCTCGGCAATAACTTCTTTTATGCCGACCTGTTGGGCAATCGCTCTGGCCGTAGTTGCATTATCACCCGTCAACAGACATACGTCAATATTCAATTTGTTCTGCAATTCCCAAATTGCCTGCTTGCTTTGCGGCTTTACCACATCGGCTACCGCCAAAATGCCCAACAGTTTGCCGGAACAGCCAAAATATAAATTGGTTTTGCCCAAATCCGCCAATTTATTCACTTTTTGCTGCCAGGCGCCCAGCTGAATTTGCTGCTCAAGTAACATATTGTAGTTTCCTACAAAATAAGTTTGGCCCGAAATATCACCAACTATACCTCCGCCGGGGATTGCCTGATAATTTTCGACCGGCAAAAAAGCAATTTGGCGTTGCACACATTCGCTGACAATGGCATAAGCCAGAGGATGCTCGCTTTGCTTTTCTAAAGATCCAGCCAGCTGCAACAATGCCGTTTCATCAATATCACAGGTTATTAAATCAGTAACAACCGGCTTGCCTTCCGTAACCGTCCCTGTTTTATCCAATAATATTTTATTAACATTTTGCAACGACTCCAATGATTCGGCAGATTTTAATAAAATACCATATTCCGCACCTTTACCAGTGCCAACCATAATGGCTGTCGGTGTAGCCAGGCCTAACGCACAAGGGCAGGATATAACCAAAACGGAAATACCAGTGGAAATTGCAAAACTTAACTCCGTACCCAACAGCAACCAAACTATTGCCGTCAATGTAGCTATGGTTATTACCACCGGTACAAAAACTCCGGCAATTTTATCTGCCAATTTGGCAATATGCGCCTTTGAAGAATTAGCCTCCTCGACTAAATTAATTATTTGCGCCAGAGTTGTATCCTGACCAATTTTTTCAGCACGCATCTTAAAATATCCGGCTCGGTTAAGCGTTGCGCCGATAACCTTTTCATCAACATTTTTTTCCACCGGCAAACTTTCACCCGTTAGCATACTTTCGTCCACCGAACCATGCCCGGCGATTATCACACCATCCACCGGGATGGCTGCCCCGGCTTTAACAATCAGAATATCTCCAACCTGCACATCAGCAGCCGGAATTTCCTGCTCAATACCGTCTTTTTCCAGCAAAGCAAACTGTGGAGTTAATTTAATCAATTTGGTTATCGCATCAGAGGTTTTATATTTAGAACGGGTTTCTAAATATTTACCAACCGTTACCAGAGTTAAAATCATGGCGGCCGACTCAAAATATAAATCCATCGCCAAATCGTGCAGCAATATCTGATCCTGCGCCTGATAAGCAGCAACTAAACGAGTAATTATAAATAACCCGTAAATAATCGCCGCACCGGAACCAATAGCAATTAAAGAATCCATATTAGGGCCGCCATGAAACAAAGTTGAAAAGCCGTTTGTAAAATATTTATAATTCAATAAAACTACTGGTATGGTTAAAAGAAGTTCCAAAACAGCCAGCAGCAACGTATTGTCTAAAAATGCCGGTAATGGCCAGCTAAACATATGCCCCATGGCTATATAAAATAAAGGCAGGGTGAATAATAAAGAAAATAAAAGTCGATATCTGGTCTTTTTTGCCTCAACATTATATTTATTATCCTGCACATAATTTTTTTCTGTCTGGATAACAGCGCCATAACCAGCCTTATCCACAATCTGGCAAATTTGTTCTGGATTTATAGTTTTTGTTTCATAAGTTACAGCCATATTGTTTTGCAGCAGATTGACGTTAACAGTTAATACACCGTTTTGCGCCAAAACCGCTTTTTCAATATGTGCTGAACAGGCAGAACAGGACATACCAGAAATATTAAATTTTGCTTTAACTACTGACATATTGCTTTCCTTTCAAAACTTTTAACTTAGTTATTAATATGTTGTTTTAGCCTGGCATTATGCAAATCAATAAATTATAAAGTCATATGAGCATTTACTCATTTGTTAGTTATATCATACACTTTTCATAGGTATTTGTCAATAGTCTATTTGGATAAATTATCCATTGTATCAATAATAAAACAATCGCCACCCCTTTTCAAGGTAGGGGCGGCGCACTGTTGTTCCTAATAAAAAATCCTGGTAAAAAATTTTCCAGGATTTTTATTATATTATTTATTTACTTATTCAACGGGTTTTTTCAGTTCAAATTCAATCTTATCAATAAGCTTTTGTGCTGCCATTGTTGCTGAAATCTGATCGGCTCTGATAAGTTTCTCTGTTTCAGTCATAGCTTCAATCACATTAGGATTATTGAATACTAAATTATGAACATGCTCTTCGGTCATGTGGTTAACCCATTCAAGAGTTTGGTCTTTGCGGCGTTTTTCCAAACGACCGGAATCAACCATCATCTTATTAAACTCCTCAATGACGTCCCACATTTCCATAACGCCCTCACCAGTATAAGCTGAACAAGTATAAGCTTTAGTAACCCAACCTTCTGTTGCCGGACGCAGATAATGCAGAACCTGTTCATAGTCAGCACGAGCCACTAATGCTTTAGGTTTATTATCGCCGTCAGCCTTATTAACCAAAATGGCGTCAGCAATTTCCATGATACCTTTTTTGATACCCTGTAAATCATCACCAGCGCCAGTCAGGGCCACCATCAGGAAAAAATCTACCATCGAGCGAACAGTGGTTTCACTCTGCCCTACACCAACAGTTTCAACCAGAATGGTATCATATCCAAACGCTTCGCAAAGCAGCATGGTTTCACGGCTTTTTCTGGTAACGCCTCCTAATGTGCCGCCAGACGGAGAAGGACGAATAAAGGCGTTAGGCTGTTTAGACAGAGTTTCCATTCTTGTTTTATCGCCCAAAATACTGCCTTTAGTGATAGAACTGCTGGGATCGACTGCCAAAACAGCAACATTTTTGCCCATCTCACATAATCTGGAGCCTAAAGCCTCAATAAAGGTACTTTTGCCGGCGCCTGGCACACCTGTGATGCCAACCCGGATAGATTTACCAGTATAAGGAAGGATGCCTTTAATGATTTCCTGTCCCATTTCAAAGTGCTTAGGTGCATTACTTTCAATAATTGTAATTGCTTTGGAAAGCAACATCCGGTTTTTGTTAATTATGCCATCAATAAGTTCCTGTGCAGTATAATTTTTTGGTTTATGAACAGGAGCCTTTGGCTTTGCCTCCTTAGCATCAACGCCAGTCATAACAAAGCCAGGATATTGCTCTTTGGAGCCACCCTCAGGAATCCACTCTGGTTTATAGACATCATAGTTGTTTTCATTAGCCATATAAGTACCCTCCTTTAATTTATATATTTATACCAGAACAGGATTGAGCATAGCCCAATCCTATTCCAGTATAGCAAGAGAGTTTAGCGAACTAATAAGCTTATACAGCCCAAATTAGCCATCCAATCTCTCATTCAGTTTGATCAAGATTTCTCTAGCGCAAGCCGGAATTTCCGAGCCAGGGCCAAAGATAGCAGCAGCGCCAGCGTCATACAAGAACTGGTAATCCTGAGCCGGGATAACGCCACCAGCAATAACCATAATATCGCCACGGCCACGTTTTTCCAACTCTTCGATCAACTGCGGCAACAAAGTCTTGTGGCCAGCAGCCAAAGAGGACATACCAACTACATGAACGTCGTTATCTACTGCATCCTGAGCAGCCTCGGCAGGAGTCTGGAACAGCGGTCCCATATCAACGTCAAAGCCCATATCAGCATAAGCGGTAGCAACAACTTTAGCGCCACGGTCATGACCATCCTGGCCCATCTTAGCGATAAAGATACGCGGACGACGGCCATGTTTCTTCTCGAATGTGTCAGCCATATCCTGAACTTCTTTGATAACTTCAGCATCGCTGTATTCGGAGCTATATACACCAGAAATGGTGCGAATGATAGCCTTATGACGACCACAAACTTTTTCAACAGCGTCAGAAATTTCGCCCAAGGAAGCGCGTACGCGAGCAGCATTCAGAGCCAACTCCAGCAGGTTGCCTTCGCCAGTTTCCATAGAATTGGTGATAGCTTCCAAAGCCTGGTCAACATCAGCCTGGTTGCGGTTAGCACGCAGTTTCTCCAAACGAGCAATCTGAGCAGCACGAACTGCGCTGTTGTCAACGTCCAAAACGTCCAGCGGATCTTCATGATCCAGTTTGTATTCGTTCAAGCCAATAATCTTTTCATTGCCGGAGTCGATACGAGCCTGACGGCGAGCAGCGGCTTCTTCAATTCTCATCTTCGGCAGACCAGTTTCGATAGCTTTTGCCATGCCACCCAACTCCTCAACTTCCTGAATATGAGCCCAACCACGACGAATCAACTGCTGAGTCAGAGCTTCTACATAATAGGAGCCGCCCCACGGATCGATAACTTTGCAAACCTTGGTTTCATCCTGAATGTACAGCTGAGTGTTACGAGCAATACGAGCGGAGAAATCAGTCGGCAAAGCAATAGCTTCGTCCAAAGCGTTGGTGTGCAGCGATTGAGTATGACCCAAAGCAGCGCCCATAGCCTCAACACAAGTACGAGCAACGTTGTTGAAAGGATCCTGCTCGGTCAAAGACCAACCAGAAGTCTGGGTATGAGTACGCAATGCCAAGGATTTCGGATTCTTGGGACCAAATGTGTTAACAATCTTAGCCCACAAAGTACGAGCAGCACGCATCTTAGCAACTTCCATGAAGTAGTTTTTGCCCAATGCCCAGAAGAAAGACAGACGAGGTGCAAATGCGTCAATATTCAAGCCAGCATTGATACCGGTGCGGATATAATCCCAGCCATCAGCCAGAGTGTAAGCCATTTCAATATCATTGGTAGCGCCAGCTTCCTGCATATGGTAGCCGGAAATAGAAATGCTATTGAACTTAGGCATATTCTGAGAAGTGAAAGCGAAGATATCGCCGATAATTCTCATAGAGGGCGCCGGAGGATAAATATAGGTGTTACGAACCATGAACTCTTTCAAAATATCGTTCTGGATAGTACCAGCCAATACTTTCTGCGGAACACCCTGCTCTTCAGCAGCCAGAATATAGAAAGCCAGAACCGGCAAAACAGCGCCGTTCATGGTCATAGATACAGACATCTGATCCAGCGGAATACCGGAGAACAAAATTTCCATATCCAAAATAGAGTCAACAGCTACGCCGGCTTTGCCAACATCACCTACAACACGCTCGTTGTCGGAGTCATAGCCGCGATGGGTTGCCAAGTCAAAAGCGATGGACAAACCTTTCTGACCAGCGGCCAGGTTACGACGATAAAAAGCGTTGGATTCCTCAGCAGTAGAGAAACCAGCATACTGACGAACTGTCCAAGGACGAACAACATACATTGTAGGATAGGGACCACGCAGGTTAGGAGCGATACCAGCCATAAATTCGATCTGGTTGCAATCTGCGTAATCCTCTTTGGTGTACAAGGGTTTTACATCAATTTGTTCCATTGTGTGGTTACACAATTCCTCAACAGTTTTGCCTGTCTGTGCTTCAATCTGCTTCTTCCAAGCATCATAACTTGCAGTGGACATTAGCAAATCCCCCTTTCTTCTTGGATACCTTTCAAGATCTCATAGCAATTTGCGCCAACATGAACATACATATCAACGCCAGCAGCGTCAAACGCGTCTTTATTTTCGCCGGGAGCGCCAGCCACAGCAACTTTCATGCCAGGTTTAGCAGCTTTAACAGCCTTAGCAATAGCAGGAACGATCTCCGGATATACATCATCAGTGCCACAAATAATAGCAACATCAGCGCCAGACTCAATAGCAGCTTTAGCAGCCTCATCAGCAGTCGGGAAACCATCATTGCCAATTACAGTGAAGTTAGCAACTTCAAAGAAACCTCTGCTGAAGTCAGCACGAGCTTTATGCTTCGGAATCGGGCCATAGTTGGTCAGGAAAATCTTAACCTCTTTGCCCTCTGCAGCAGCTTTCTCAGTAGCCATACGCATAGCTTCAAACTGTTCAACCCAGCGATGTTTGCCGATAACCGGAGCGGTAACAGCCTCGCCCTTGTTCAGAGCGGCGCGTGCGTCAGCCAGAGCAGTCTTGCCAGCTTTTTCAGCAGCAGCTTTAGCCGCATCCAGAGCTGTAAAGTCTTTTTCAATTAATTTTTCGGTGGTGTTAGCATACATGTTGTTGCCAACAGCAACATCTTTTCTAACCTGCAAGTTCTTAAAGCGTTCCTGCAGAACAGTCTCAACAGCAGCTTGAACTTTGCCAGCTTTGATAGCCTCAATCAAACCTTCAGCAGTAACTTCTGCATACAAAGCTTTAACAGCATCAACAACCTGAGCAGTCAAAGTTTCTACATAGAAAGAACCGCCAGCCGGATCAATTGTAGCAGTCATGTTGAACTCTTCTTTGAACAACAACTGCTGGTTGCGTGCAAAACGCAGGGATTGAGTATCAGCAGGCCCGATAGGTTCATCGAAAGGAGCAACCTGCAAGCCGTCAATACCGCCAACAACAGCAGAGAATGTCTCGGTGGTGGTACGTAACAGGTTTACATAGGGATCATATACTGTCTTAGTGAAAGCAGAAGTGCGAGCAAAAATATCAATCTTCTGAGATTCTTCGTTGCCACCCAACTCTTTAACGATCT
>CAQWMM010000057.1 GCA_948907985.1 uncultured Bacillota bacterium | reverse complement strand
CTTTTAACGCCGGGCATTTCCGTCAGCTCCTGCACTAAAGAGGGCGCAATCAGTTCGCCGTTTTCCATCAGATTAATATCAATATCCGCACTGTAAGACTTGGTTGGCAGCATAATACCCATCAGTTCCGCAAAAACCGAAAAGCAGAGGAACAGAATAATGCTCAGGGCAAATGAACCGGCCAGCAAAAACAAATTTTTTTTGGAGGCGACGGCGTGGGAAACGCCCAGGGCGGTTTCAATTTTCAACAGCCTGGTGTTAGCATGTTGCCGGCTTTGCCCGGCAGCCCCGGCGTTTCCGGAAACCACCGCCATCGGCGAAACCTTGGCGGCCTTGCGGGCCGGCGCCAAAGCCGCCAGCAACACCGTAAGTATTCCAACCACCGCGCCGCAGCCCACCCCCAGCGGGCTTAAACGAATAACCGCCAGGCTGGAGAACTCGCCGCCCACAAAACGCTGCATAAAAAAAATTAAAAACCAGGTGGCAACCGTACCAAGGGCGACCCCCAGCGGAATTGCTATTTTGCACCAGTTCAGCGCCTCCAGCTCCACAAAATGCACAACCTGCTTTTTGCTCATGCCAATACAGCGCATCATCCCAAAAAATTGAATCCGCTGGGCAATGGAGCTGTTAAGGCTGCCGGAAATCATCAAGGCCCCGGCCAGCAAAACCAACAGGCAAATGCCAATCAACAAGGGGTACATGTTTTTGGCCATTTGGTTTTCACTGGCGCCTATTGCGGCCAGCAAAATCAGGTTTTCATTAATTTGGGCCGCCGGAAACTGCTCCTTAATTTCGGCCAGAGCCTTTTTTACGTTGGCCCGGCCGTTGAACTGCATGTAAAAGGCCGGGCTGCCGGAATCCTGATTGGCGGCCAAAATTTGCCGAAAGGTTGCAATATCCAGAAAGGCTCCTACCTGTTCGCCTTTTACCAGCAGGGCGGTGGTTTCGCCAACGCCGCTGTCGGTGGCGTAGCGGCTGCTGCCGCTGCGAAATCCGGTTACCAGCAGGCTTTGGCTGCCGGCAGGGGTTTCCAGCGTTACATAATCGCCCACCGCCACATTCAGCAAGGCCTTGGCGTTGGGGGTAAGAATAACCTCGCCCGCTTGCAGGCTGGCCTCCGGGGGAAAATAGGTCATAATATCCTCTCTAAAGGGGTCTTCCACGCCGCTTAACACTGCCGGCAGGCCGTCAAGCGTATAAGGCCGGTCTTTAGCAATGTTTACCATATCGAACCAGGAGGCGGCCGCCACGTCGGGACGCTGGGCGATCCTGCTCGCTTCCGCCTGCGATATATTTTCCAGATTGATGTGCCAGTTGCCGCCGTGCTCTTTGGCGTTGGCCGTTTCCGCCTGAATAAAGGTGTCCGCCAGGCTGAAAATGCCCGTAACCAGAAAAACGGCAAAGATAATGCACAACAGCGTCATACGGTTCTGCCGCCGCCGCACCCTGGCGGCAATGGGAATTAAACTAAGATAACTTTTCATTCCCGGCACCCCCCAAGATTAGTCAGCACGCCGTCGGACACCTGAAAAACCCGGTCGGCCGTGTGGGCAATGGCCGGATTGTGGGTAATCATAATAACCGTTTGTTCATATTGCCGGGCGGTGTTTTTCAGCAAGGCTAAAACCTCGCTGCTGTTTTGCGAATCCAAATTGCCGGTAGGCTCGTCCGCCAGCACCAGCGAGGGGCGTGTCATCAAAGCCCGGCCAATGGCCACGCGCTGCTGCTGGCCGCCGGAAAGCTGGCTGGGCAGGTGGTTCCGCCGCTTTTCCAGCCCCAAAACGGCCAGCAGTTCCTCCAGATAACGCTTGTTGGGCCGTTGGTGGTCTAACAACAGGGGGAAAATCATATTTTGCTCCACCGTCAACTCCGGGATTAAATTAAAAGCCTGGAAGATAAAACCAATATTGCGCCGGCGGAAGATGGTGAGCGCTTTTTCCGTCATGGCAAAGATGTTTTGCTCATTGATAAACACCCGGCCGGAGGTGGGCGTATCCAGCGCGCCAATCATATTGAGCAGCGTGCTTTTGCCGGAACCGGATTCCCCCACGATGACCGCAAACTCCCCCTTGGGAACGGAAAAGCTGACGTCCTTTAAGGCGTATACGGCCGCCTCGCCGCTGCCATAGGTTTTGCAAATGCGTTCTACTCTTAACAAGTCCATAAATTAAAAACTCCTTTCTGTTAATAGACTGTAGGAATATATTAGCACGCAAAGCTGACAGGCAAATGAATTGCAGCTTACAATTTTGTCATTTTTTCGGCAGGCTGATGGTAAAGGCGGTTCCCCGCCCCAGCTGACTGCGCACCTCCAGGCTGCCGCGGTGGGCTTCAATGATTGATTTGGCCAGAGAAAGCCCCAAGCCCACTCCCTGCGTATTCTTGGAAAAACGGCTGCGGTAAAAACGCTTAAAGATGTGATATAAATCCTCCGGGTGAATACCGCTGCCGTTATCCTCCAGCGTAATTTGCGTCAGGCAGGGCGATTGCTGCCAGCGGATTAAAATTTTATCACCGGCCTGGGTGTGCTCCAAAGCGTTTTTTAGCAAATTGCCGACGGCCTCGGTCAGCCAAACCCGGTCGCAAATTAAGGTGGTTTGTTCATTGCCCAGCAGTTCAATCTGCTTTTGTTCCTGCTCGCTACGAAACAAATATTGCCGCCGCACCTGCGCCAGCAGTTCCGCGACGTTTTCCGGTTTCAGTTCCAGCGTGATGGCCCCGGCCTCCAGACGGGCCATTTTCAGGAGGTTTTGGATCAGCAGCTCAATTCGGTCCAGTTCCTGCTCGGAAAGGCTGGCAAACTTTTGCACCGTTTCCGGATCCGCCGCCTCCTGCTGGATAATACCGTTGTAAATACTCAGGGCGGCAATCGGCGTTTTAAGCTGATGGGAAATATCGGAAATGATGTTCCGCAAAAACTCCTTAACCCGCCGCTCATTATCGGCGTGCGCATTGGCAATCGTAACCAGAGAATTTACCTCATGAAACAGATGATAAATTGCGCCGTCCTCGTTGCAGGCAATACCCCCTTGGCGGTTGGCCAACAGATAGTCGGCAATCTGTGCAGCCGCGGCCTCTAACAACTGGTCGCGCTGCTGCAAATAACGCTGGCAAAGCAGCAAAATGCCGGCAAGCGCACCAACAGAGGATAAAACCAGCCAAAGCAGGGCTTTTTCCGGCGCCAAGCAGCTTAATATGACCGCCAGAACAGGAAAAATCAAGCCGCATAACGCTATTTTCAGCAGGAACAGACTGCGTTCAGCTAAAGGCTTCATTTTTCAACCCCCTTACCGTTCCATTTATAGCCCATTCGGCGCACGGTGGCGATACGCTCCGGCTTGTTGGGGTTATCCTCAATCTTGGCCCGCAAGCGGCGAATGTAAACCGCCAGGGTGTTGCCGTCCACAAAATGCTCGTCGCAATCCCACAGCCGGCTCATAATTTGTTCCGCCGATAATATTATATCCGGGTTTTCCATAAACAGGCGCAGCAGTTTGAACTCGCCTGCAGTTAATTCTATTGGCCGGCCATTTTTGTAAACGCAGCCCTCCAACAACTGAAGCGTAATACCGTTGGAAATAAGCTCGGCCGGCGTTTGTTGAAACTGCTGGCTACGGCGCAGCAGAGCGTTAATCCGGGCAAGCGAAACCGCCAGTTTGAAAGGTTTGGTGATGTAATCGTCGCCGCCCATATCCAGGCCCATGATAACGCTGGTTTCCTCATCGGAGGCTGTTAAAAACACGATCGGCACTTGGGAAGTTTGGCGGACTTTCTCACAAAAGGTAAAACCGGAGCCGTCCGGCAGCGACACATCCAAAATAAGCAAATTATACTCAGCCTGTTGCCAAAGACGGTTCGCTTCCTGCAAAGTACGGGCAATCTGCAAATCGTAACCGGCCTTTTGCAAAGCAAAGGAAAGCCCGTTGATTAGGCTTAAATCATCTTCCAAAAGTAGTATTTTATTCACACTCAATTCCTCCTTAACTCCACTGGGCAGGGAAATGTCAGCGTCGTTTTAAACCCTTTCTGCGGTTCGCTTGCCATAGCGACGGTTCCATTGTGTGCCGCTATGATTTGCCGAACCAGCAAAACGCCCAAGCCATGCCGCAGGTTCAGCCGCTCGTCCGTGCTTTCCAACCGGCGGCCGCCCACAGCCAGCTGCTTCAGCTTTTCAGCCGCCACGCCCACGCCGTCATCCGCAACCTCAACCCGGACGCAATTTTCCCCACACAGAACCGAAACGGCAATCCGGCAGCCCTGCGGATTGTGGACAATACTGTTCTGGATTAAATTGCCCAGCGCACGTTTCAGCAGCGTTTCATCGCCGGGAATTGATACGAACTCGCTTTTCTGATCGGCGCAGAACTCAATTTCATATTGCTCCTCCAGGCCGCCGTCCAGAAACTCGCAAACAACCTGCCGCGCCAGTTCCACCAGATAGACCGGCCCCAGCCGCAGGGGCTGCATGGCATATTCTAGCCGGGAGGCGAGGTTCAAATCGGCAACCAAGCTTCGCAGCTTCTCGCTCTGTTTGCGGATACGGCCAGCCTGTTCCCTTGCGTAGGCCGGCAGGCTCTGGTCGTCCTCCAGCTGCCCGGCAAAGCCCAAAATCACGGAAAGCGGCGTGCGCACATCATGGGAAACGCCGCTGATCCAGTCCGCCCGTGCGCCGTCTTTTTTGACGATAAAGGCTCCGGCCTGGTTAAGCTGCCGATTAATCTCCGCCAGCTCGCCCCTCTCCGGCAGATTAACCGGCTGCCCGGCGGAAACCGTTGCAATGCCCCGCAAAATGGGGGCAACTGCCTTTTCCACCCGCCGCATATTCCACCAGATAAGCAGCACGACCGCAATCAGATTGACCGCGACCATAACCGTAAAGCCGGCTAAAATAATCCTTATATAAGGTTCCTTGTAAGTTAAATAGTACTTAACAAAACTGTTTTTGGCCGCGCCAACCACCAACAGCCCGGCGGGGTGCTCCAATACAAAAACCGGATAATCTTTTAAATACCAGCGGCTGAATTTCGCCACGTCAGTCGGCGTGTAATGCCGCGGCAGTTCTTCCGGCAGGCGTTCCTCCCAAATCACATCTCCGGCTTCGTCCAGCAGCATGGCCCAGGATTGATTTTCCCTTAGCTGTTCTTCCAACCCGTCCGCAGTGGTCAGATTGCCTGCCGAATCCACCGCAACGCCGTCCCGCACCGCATAGATTGAGATTTCCGACTCGTTAGAGGAATCCCAGGCCCAAAGCAGCACCGAACACAACAGGCCGGCATTGAGCGAAAGAAACAGCAAGATAATGCCCACCATAGCTAAAAAATACTTACGAAAAAAGCGCTCCGCAGGTTTCATTGCTCCGGCTCCTTTAACACCAGTTTATATCCCAGCCCCTTGACGGTAAGCAGTGACACAGGCTTTGAGGGATTATCCTCAATCTTCTCCCGCAAATGCCGGATATGCGTCATCAGCGTGGTTTCATAACCCTGCCATATATCCCCGCACAACGTCTGGCACAGAACGCCAATGGTAACGATGCGGCCGGCGTTATCCGCTAGCTTTTCCAAAATGCTGTACTCCTTGGCGGTCAGGGGGATCCGCCGCCCCGCCTTGATAACCTCTGCACGTCCCAAATCTACCGAGGACGCGGCCAGCCTTACAATCCGGCCCTTTTCCGGATAGGCCCGTTTCAAAATCGCCTGAACCCGCAGCAGCAATTCCTGGGGCAGAAAGGGCTTAACCAGGTAATCGTCCGCCCCAAGTTCAAATCCGTCCAGGCGGTCTTCGGCCTCTCCCCTGGCCGTGAGCATCAGGACGGGAACATTGCTGATAGCTCGAATCTCCTGGAGCAATTCAAACCCGTCCATACCCGGCAGCATCACATCCAAAATGACAATGCCAGGGGTTTTTTTGGCAATCAGCGGCAGCGCGTCCTCGCCGGAAGCCACCGTTGTAACTTGTTTGTAACCGGCGGAATCAAAAATGGAGCGAATCATCATCCGCAAATCCCTTTCATCGTCCACCACCAAGATTTCTTTATCCAACATAGCAGCGCCTCCTGTCTATACCCATTATACCATAGGAACAGGGTTATTTCATCTTATCACAACAAATTGCACTATGGTATTTGTTCGCAATGGGCTCTGCTTCCGCCTTACAGGCGTCGCAATCGCCTTTGCTCACATTATACCATAGGAACAAAGTTATTTCATCTTATCACAACAGACTGCACTATGGTATTTGTTCGAGAGCAAATCGGCCTGCGCCTAACGGCTTGCCCTCTTTGACTCTCACATTATATCGCAAAATCCGCAAATTGTATATACCACCGCGGCAATCTCAAGGTTATCTCAAGGTTTCCTCAAAGCCAACTCAAGGTTGATGTTTTATACTATTGCCACCAAAGGAGGTAATAGTGATGAGTGAAATAGTCATTGAAACCAAACAACTTACCAAACAGTACGGCGCGCAAAAAAGCGTGGCGGAACTGAACCTGCATGTGCAGAGAGGCCGAATTTATGGCCTGCTGGGCAGAAACGGCGCCGGCAAGACTACAACCATGAAAATGCTGCTTGGCCTTACCCAGCCCACATCCGGCAAAGTGGCGATTTGGGGAAAATCCCTGCCGGGCAATGAACAGGATCTGCTGCCGCGCATTGGCAGCCTAATCGAATCCCCCGGCTTTTATCCCAATCTGACGGGAACGGAGAACCTGCGCATTTTCGCCGCCCTGCGCAGGCTGAAAAACCCGCACGCCGTTAAAAACGCTTTGGAACTGGTGGGCCTGCCCTACCGGGATAAAAAGCTATTCTCCCAATATTCACTAGGTATGAAGCAGCGGCTGGCCATTGCCCTGGCGGTGATGCATGACCCGGAACTGCTGATTTTGGACGAACCTATTAACGGCCTGGACCCTATCGGCATTGCCGAGGTGCGCTCCTTTATCCGGGCCTTGTGCAGCGAGCGGGGCAAAACCATCCTAATTTCCAGCCATATCCTCTCCGAGATAGCTCTGCTGGCGGACGACATCGGCATTATTGACCACGGCGTGCTGCTGGAGGAGGAAAGCTTGGCGGAGCTTGAGGCCAAAAGCAGCAAATATGTGCGCTTTGTGGTTTCCGACGCCGCCCTGGCCGCCAAAGTTCTGGCAACTGTTTTCCAGGAAAACCAGTTCACCGTACAGGACGCTCACAGGTTGCAGCTGAATTCCGTCAATATCCCGGTGGCCAAGCTTGTATCGGCTTTTGTGCAGCACGGCCTGGAAGTGGCGGAAGCCACGACAGTGGAGGAAAGCCTGGAGGATTACTTCAAGCGGGTGACCGGGGGTGAGGGGATTGCTTAAACTGATTTCCTGTGAGCTGGCGAAGCTGAAACGGAAAAAGTTCATTTCCCTGGTAATCCTCGCCGCATTTATGTTTCCGCCGCCGCTGGCCCTGATGATGCTGACGCCCAACATGCTGGAGCGATACGACACTAAAGCCGAGCTCTTTGACGACTTCTACCAGTTCGTCCTGGGTTATGCCGTGGAGCTGCTCCTGCCTTGTATCATTGGCGTAATTGCCGCCTTGCTCTTCTTTATGGAGCGGGACAACGACACTTTCAAAAACCTGCGGACCATCCCGGTAACCAGCACCCAGCTGATTTTTGCCAAAATCGCGGTTTTGTTTCTGTTCGGGTTAATCTTCTGCCTGGCCTCTGCCGCCGTCGCCATCCTCTGCGGCAACCTGATTGCCGAGGTGAACGGGCTGGCCTACAAGCTGTGGCTGGCGGTGAAAATGGGCATTTTCATTACGGCAGGCACCCTGCCGCTGGTGGCGTTGGTAGTCTTTTTCAGCAAAACCTATATTTTCTCCGTCCTGCTATGCGTTTTTTACAGTGTGCTGAGCCTGACCGCCGGAAGCAGCTTCGGCAACCTGCCAAAACTGCTGTGCTGGCTGCTGCCAATTCCCCTCACCAACCTGTGGTGCGCTGGGGATATGGTTCGGCACGGATTGCGGGAAAGTGCGGGCAGCTTGCAGTATCTGGTTCCCTCAACCCTGCAAACGGTTTTGATTTTGGGCGTGATGTCTGTGCTGTCCATTTGGCTGATTGACCGGCTGTATAAAAAGAGAGGGGTTGATTGAAATGCTAGTTTTGCTACAAACCGAGCTTGGAAAGCTGAAACGCTATCATCTGATTTGGGCGGGCGTTCTCCTAATGCTGCTCTCCGTTCTGCTCACTGTGTTTTCTACCACCGCCATGGACGGTACCGTCTGGACTTTCCCCTTTTTCGTGGAACAAGTTATGAAAAACAACATCACCACCATCTTCCCTATTTGCATAGCCCTGCTCACCGGCTATATCATCAACCGGGAGGAAGTGGACGACACGCTGAAAAATATCCTGACAATTCCAGTGTCCTGGCCGGCGCTGCTGCTGGGCAAACTGACCGTCTGCGGCCTGCTCTCGCTGTTTCTGGGGCTAGCCAGCACCGCGTTTAGCCTAACTTTCTCTTGCCTTTTGGGTTTTCCCGGCGCTGATCTGCCGGCAATAATACAAGCCGGGGCGCAGATTACGCTGAATTGCCTGTTCCTCTATATTGCAGTGCTGCCGGTCATCGCCGTGGCCGCCCGCATTCCTAACGGACACTTGATTGGCGCAGTTGTGGCTTTTGTCTATGGTTACGGCGGCATGTTCGCGGCTAGTAACATGACATTGGCGAATTTGTACCCCGTTACTGCGAGCATGGGGCTGGTTGGCTATCGCAGCTATGACGCGGCGGTTCACTGGAACGTGCCGCTCTGTATATTCAGTCTGTTAACTGCGCTGCTGATTACCGCAGCTTTGGTGATGACCGCCAGAAAAAGCACCGCAGCCCAAACAGCGAAAAAACCAAAAAAAGTCATCACCAAAAAAGGTTGGTAATTAACTGCCAACAAAAGGAGTGTTAAACAATATGAAAAAACAAATAAAAATTGCCCTAAGCGCCGCCGCCGTCCTGCTCATTGGCTTATTGGGCTTTTGCGCCTGGTTCCTCTCCGGCTCCGGTAGTACCGAGTATTACACTCAAATTGATAACAGCCAGCTTGAACAGGTTGACGCTAAAGGCGGCGTGGTTAGCTTCCAAAGCAATCTGCCCTATTCCTACACGCTACCGGCCTATGATGAAAACGGTGGCGAGCAGGAAATCACCTTTGGAGCCTCCAAGGAACTGCGGGAGGGCGCTTTTATCCGCCTGACATTTAAGCCGGTTCGGGGCGTTCTGAATTGGGAAGAGGTGCAATATGACGAGCTGCCCGCCGCTGTGCAGGCGCACTATACTAGCCCGGCAAATGAATAAAAACAGGCATTTGCCGCTGGCACTAATTTTGAATATATAATCTAAAGGAATACAGTTTTAAAGGTTTATTTAAGATTATTATAAAAAAACTAATAGAAATATTTACAAGTCATGCAGGTAATAAAAATCTGCATGACTTTTTTCTTTTATAGGTATTCAAATACTAGGTATTTGGATGTGAGCTATAGAGGGGTATAAGTATTTTTAAGAGCATAACTGTTCTTAAAAAAATACAAAAAGCATTTCAAAAAGTGTTAGCCACTCCGCTTTTATCCAGGAGGGGGTATAGGAGGTGTCTATGGAGAAAAACAAAAATAATAAAATTACAACCACAATTCAAGGCCACAAGGTTGTGTTTATCTTTGCGAGCAAAGCAAATCCTTGCGTGGCAGAACAGGTTAAACAAACTCTATTAAACACATACACCAAACCAATTCAAGTTGCTTAAATACCAACTGTTTGGGAATTGTAATAGCTTTCGAGAGGACGATATGGTATTATTGCTTTGGCTAAAAGTTGAGCCAAAGTTCTTTGACAGGTGAATATGGAATTCCGCTCTCTCAAATAAGCTAAATATCAGAATAGAGAGGACGGATAAAATGGCTGAAAGAGTATATTGTTTATACAGAGTTTCTACCGCCAGGCAGGTAGACCACGATGATAAAAATAATGCAGACATTCCTATGCAGCGCAAAGCCTGCCACGAATTTGCCAGTCGTATGGGCTGGGAAATTATAGGTGAGGAACAGGAAACCGGCGTGTCCGGCTATAAAATCAGTGCTAACGATAGAGATAAATTGCAACTCATCAAGAAATATGCCGAGCAAGGCAAGTTCGATATACTGCTGGTATTTATGTTCGATCGCCTTGGCCGCAAATCTGACGAAACCCCATTCGTGGTAGAATGGTTTGTTAAAAAGGTATCAGGGTGTGAAACGTAAATGAGGGCGAACAACAGTTTGAATCCCATACCGACAGGCTCACCAACTACATACGCTTCTGGCAGGCTGACGGTGAAAGCCAAAAGACTTCAATTCGTACCAAAACCGCACCAGGCCAAATGGTTGAGGAAGGACGCTTTAGGGGCGGTAATGCTCCCTATGGTTATAGACTTGAAAAAAGCGGTATTCTCAACAAACGCAAACACGAAGTCTACAAGTTGGTTATTGATGAGGACGAGGCCAGAGTTGTGCGAATGATGTTTGACTTGTGCGTATCCTCAGGCTTTGGCCGCTGGAGATTAGCAAACTTCCTAAACGAACAGGGTATCAAAAACCGCAAAGGTCAGAATTGGCACGACGCCAGTATCGGTAGGATTCTATATAACCCAATGTATAAGGGCATTTTAAGAAGTGGTGAAACCTACTCTGGACCGTTTGAGGAGTTGCAAATAATCAAGCCGAAATTGTTCGATATGGCTCAGCGCCTAATGCGGGAACGTAGCAATGAGCGCAAAGAGCATAGAACAGTGCCGCTTAACACAACCGGCCAGTCCTTATTATCAGGTAATGTGTTCTGTGGCCACTGCGGCGGCAGGCTGGTGCTAACCACAATGTACCCATAAGTGTGGACAGCTCTCAAGAAAATTGACACCTTAAAGAAAAACCCTATTATAAAAACACATTAGGTGTTAAAATTAAACAAAAAACCTATTTCATAGACAACATAGAAGTAATCAAA
>CAQWMM010000056.1 GCA_948907985.1 uncultured Bacillota bacterium | reverse complement strand
TGGTGGGGGCGCGCCGCCTTAAATGCTCGAATACATACTGAACATTGGCAGATAAACAGCCATAAGCACAAACACCACAAATATTGCCAAAACTACGATAATCGAGGGTTCCAGCAGCGCCAAAGCCCGCTTGGTACGCAAATCAACCTCGCTGTCGTAATATTCCGCCAAAACTTTTAGCGTATCTTCCATCGAGCCGGTGGCCTCGCCCACCGCCGTCAACTGCACCAGCATAGCCGGCAGTTCCTGGGTATAGCTCAAACATTCGCCCAGGCTTTTGCCGCCCTCCACACCTGGCAGCGTGCTTAAAATCTCATCGGCGATACACCCGTTGCTCACCGTTCGGCCGGATACCTCAATAGCCTGCAAAATCGGCATGCCCGCCTGCAAAAGCGTAACCATGGTGTGGGCAAACTGGCTGACTCCGGACATCCGGACGATGTTGCCAAAAATCGGCGTCTTCAGCTGCAAACGCGCCATATTTTTGCCGCCCTGCTCCGTCAGGCCATAAGCGAACACTCCCGCAATCGCCAGCGCCAGCCCCAACACAAAAAACAAAAAATAATGCTGGCAGAAGTTGGATAAACCAATCAGGGCTTTGGTAACCCAGGGCAAATCAATATTCATACTTTCAAACATTCCCGTAAAGGTGGGCACCGCATAGCCCATGATAATACCGATAACCACCACCGCCACCAGCATTACAAAGCTGGGATAAGTCAGCGCGCTTAAAACGCTTTCGCGCGTTTTGTTCAGCCGCTCAAAGTACACGGTCAGGCGGCTGAACGCCGCCAGCAAGTCGCCGGATTCCTCACCGGCGCGCACCGTTTCATAAAAAGTTACCGGCAAGGTTCTGCCGCCGCGCTCCGCAAAGCTATAACTTAGGCTCCAGCCGTTGCCCACGTCTTCCGCCACCTGCTGCAAAAGCTTAACCAGCGCCTTATCCTCGGCCTGGCCGGATACCAGCTCCACCGTCTGCACCAGCGGCAGCCCGGCTTTCAGGATGATTGCAAACTGCTGGCAGGTCAGCGCCAGACTTTTTGCGCTGATTTTCTGAAAGCGCGCCAGCGGATCGGCCCGGCCGATTTTTGGTACTTCTTTCAGGCTTAAGACCACGTCGCAGTTTTGCCGAATCTGTGCCACCGCCTCAATTTTGCTGACGGCTTCCACCACGCCCTCCACCTTTTCGCCGTTGGCATAAAGCCCCTCATATTTATAACTAGGCATAAAATTTCAACTCCCGCGAAAAGACTTATCTCTTAAAGCCCGGCGCTCTGCCGCCCGGCCCTGCCCCGGCCTGGGCGGTGTTCTGGTTAGGATTGCGCAGGGCGGAATCATAGGTTTTTTTGCTGATAACCCCGCTGTTCAACAGGTTAAGCAGCGCCTTATCCATTAATATATTGCCCGCGTTGCCGCTGGTTTGGATACTGTTGGCAATCTGCGGCGTTTTGCCCTCGCGGATCAGGTTGCGGATTGCGCCGTCGGTTTTCATAACCTCGCAGGCCAAAACCCGGCCGCCGCCCTGTTTGGGCAAAAGCTGTTGGCTCAACACCGCTTTTAAAGACATTGATAATTGCAGCCGAATTTGCTGCTGCCGCTCCGCCGGGAAGACGTCCACAATCCTGTCGATACTGTCCGCCGCCGAATTGGTATGCACCGTGCCGAAAACCAGGTGGCCGGTTTCCGCCGCCGTCAGGGCGGTTTCAATCGTTTCCAGGTCGCGCATCTCGCCCACCAGAATCACATCGGGATCTTCGCGCAGGGCGGCGCGCAGACCGGCGGCAAAACTTTTGGTGTCGCGGCCAATCTCGCGCTGATTGATTACGCACTGCGCCGGGGTATAAACATACTCAATCGGGTCCTCCAGCGTCAAAATATGCTTGGCCTCATTCTGATTAATCCGGTTTAACAGCGCGGCCAGCGTGGTGGATTTGCCGGAGCCGGTTTCACCGGTAATCAACACCAGCCCCTGGCTGTATGCCGCAAACTCCTGCACCACCGCCGGCAGCCCCAGCTCCGCCAGCTCCGGGATTCGCTCGCTCAACAGGCGAATCGCCGCCGACCAGGCCCCCTGCTGCTTAAACAGGTTGATACGGCAGCGCACCCCGGCCACCGTAACCGCCAAGTCGGCCTCGCCCACCGCCTCGGCACGGGCAAAATCCGCGTCGCTGCCGGCCAGCTCCCGGGCATAGTCCGCGCACTGGGTGGCGTTCAAAATCTGGCCGCCCATCTCCCGAATCGCGCCGTCCAGACGATAGCGCGGGGCCAGGCCGCAAACCAAATGGATATCCGACGCGCCGTCCTGCAACGCTTTAATAATCAAATCGTTAACTTCCATTATATATCCTCCAAGTTAGATTTACACGCCCTCTCAGTCAGCGCTTCCCTATCGCTCATCGCTGCCAGCTCCCCCAGAGGGGGAGCCATGCCTCTCCCTTTGGGAGAGGTGGCTTATCCAGCAAGACTGGATAAGCCGGAGAGGGCGACTCAAAATTTTAATGTTCGCTGCCCAAAACTCTGTGCACCTCCGCCGGCGAGGTTATACCTTGCAAAACCAGCTCCCGGCAGTTTGCCATAATCGGTTGAAAGCCCGAGGCCGCTATGGCCTGCTCCATTTCCCGCAGCGAGCGGGCATGAATCGCCCGGCGGATATCCGGCGTAATTGGCAAAATCTCAAAAGCGCCAATCCGGCCACGGTAACCGGTGTTGAAACACTCCGAACAGCCCGCTCCCCGATAAAAAGTATAGCCCTCCGGCCGGCCCTCCAACCCCAGCAGGGCCATCTCCTCCGCGCTGGGCGTATAGCTCTGGCGGCAGTTGGGGCAAATCCGCCGCAGCAGCCGCTGGCTGATAATGCCCTTAACCGCCCCGGCAATCAAATATGGCTCTACGCCAATATCCAGCAGTCGGTCCATAGATGAAACCGCACTGTTGGTATGAATGGTGGAAAGCACCAAATGGCCGGTCATCGCGGCGCGCATAGCAATTTCGGCGGTTTCGCCGTCACGGATTTCGCCCACGGCAATAATATCGGGGTCCTGCCGCAAAACGGAACGCAATACGCTGGCAAAAGTCAGGCCGGCCTTTTCATTAATCTGCACCTGACAAATGCCGTCAATGTGATATTCCACCGGATCCTCCAGCGAAACCAGATTAACTTCGTCGCTGCTCAGGCGGTCAATAATCGTGTATAAAGTGGAGGTTTTGCCGCTGCCGGTTGGCCCCACCAGCAGAATAACCCCCTCGGTGGTATTATCCACCAGCCGGCAGAAACGCCGCCGGTTTTCTCCCGCCAGACCAATACCGTCAAGGGTGGCCAGCTCCGGCGTTTTGCGCAGCAGGCGAACAACCATTTTTTCGCCATAAATCGTGGGCAGGGTGGAAATACGCAAGTCCAGCGCTTCCTGCCGGGCGGTAACGTTAGCGTGGCCGTCCTGGGGCAGATTCTTCTGGGCAATATCCAGCCGCGCCATAATCTTCAAGCGCGAGATCACCGCGGCCTGCAACTCGCCGGGCACAGTGATAATCGGGCGCAGGCTGCCGTCAATGCGCATTCGGATATTCATATTGGCCTCGCCCGGCTCTAAGTGAATATCGCTGGCCTGCTCTGTGCAGGCGCGTTCGATAATTGAGTTTACCAGCCGGATAGCCGGGGCCGCGTCAGCCGCCGCGGATTCCTCGTCAACCGCCACCGACTGGGCGGCGGAAACCCCGGGATACTGGCTGCCCAGCAAATCACGCTGCATATCCTCAATGGCGCGCATCGCGCCCTGATTGCTGTATAAGTTCTGCACCGCGCGTTCCACCGCGGCTGAGGCCGCAATATAGGGCACCACCCGCCGCCGGGTTACAGCCTGCACCTCTTCAATCGCCACAAAGTTCAGCGGATCGGCCATCGCCAGGTGAACATCCGTCCGGCTGGCCTGAATAGGCACCACCATATGTTTTTTGGCAATGCTTTTAGGCAAAAGCTGGGCCATTTCCGGCGGCAGCGAATAAGCGTTCAGGTCAATAAACTCCACGCCCAGCTGGTTCATCAGGGTGTCAATTAACTGCTTTTCAGTAATAAAGCCGTGCTTTTGCAAAACTTCGCCCAGACGCTCGCCGCTTTCTGCCTGCAAGGCCAGGGCCTGCTCCAGCTGCGCCTGGCTGATCGCGCCGCTTTTAACCAGCAAATCACCAATTCTAATATATCTCATCTGTAAAATCTCCCGCTTTTATGGCTCTGCCGGCGGCGGCGCCGCGCTGTTCAGACAATAAACGCTGAACGCCGCCTCCGCGAAAATCTCGCCGCCCTTTTCCTGCACCTTAAACTTAACCGCAAAACATTCGTCCGCGTAACTTATTTCCGGCGAGGCCGCCAACTGATATTTACCGTTGCGGTAAGCCCCCGGCGGCAGAACCCGATTACCACCGGCCAAAAGCTGATTGGCCGAATCCAATGTAAACCGGCATTCCTCGCCGTATGAATCGCTGTTATAACTTAACTCGCCGCCGCTCGTTTTAACGTCCCGGGCATAGCGCAAATCATCCATCAGGGCGTTGCTCAAGGTCGAGGCCAAAAGCTCCACCTCCGAGGCGGCCGTAACGTCATAATAATTCCGCACCGCCATCACAATCCCAATATTCAGCATCAGCCCCAGAAACATCAAAACCACCGCCGCGCAAAGCATTTCCACCAGCGTAAAGCCGCCCTGGCCGTGCAATTTGCGTTTCAGTTTTCGCCTAAACCGCCCCACCTGCTCACCCCGCAACAATCATTAATCAGTATCAAGTCTTAAGCTTATACGAATAAATCCCCTCGCCGCCATACACTTCAATCGCAAAATCCCTGGGATTTTGGGCCGGCGGCGTGCCGGCCATCAGATTTAACAGCCGCACCGAAACCCTGGCCCCCGGCATACTCAACGCCGTCTGCTGTTTCTCCGCCGCGCTCAAAGCCTGATAATAGGCTGCGTCCGATTTTTTGGTTTGCGCGTCAATCCGGCTGGCCGCCGCAACGCTGCCCAACAACAGGGCAATCGCCATAGTGCCAATCAAAATAGAGGCCAAAAGTTCCACCAGCGTTTCGCCGCGCTGACTGTGTATCTTTTTGGTAACGCTCACACTCCCGCCTCCTTTTTGGCAATCCAATTCAGTTCCCAGCTCACCGCCGCCATTGTATTTAATGCGCTGCCCGGGGCGTTTTGCAGTTTTAAGGTTTCAGCCCAGCCAGGCGCAGGCAGCAGTTCCGCCTCCATGGTGTAGAGATAACCGTCCGCCGCGGCCTCGCCCAGAGTGGCCGTTAGCCGGATCACCCCGTCCTCCCGCATAACACAGTCCACATTAACTTTCTCCACACCGTCAATACCCGGCGTCAGCAAAAGTTGATAATGGCCGTTAAAACTTTTATTAATCAATGGATCATCAGTATCAAATATGTATTTATCGCCGGCGTTCCACTCGCTGACCGGCAGCGTAAAGTTTCCCGCCAGCCAGGCGTCCAGATCGCGGTTCAGCGGCAGCAGGTCGCCCAATGCGGCGGTTGCGCCCGCGGCAGACTGCCACCCGCCCGGCTGCATCGTGTAGGTATGAATATAATAATCCAGATGGGAATGCCCCTCGTCATCATAAGCATAATGCGGAGCTACATTATAAGCATACTGCCCGATATACTGGGCGGCGCAAATATCATCACAAACCAGGCGCAACGCGGACGACAGCGCCAAATACTTTTGCTGTTCCTGATAATTGCTTTGCCGCTTGCCGGCGTTGGAGCCAGCCGCCATCAAAACCGAAGACGAAACCAGCATACACACCAGCAAAAACAGCATCGCCATCAGAATGGAAGCGCCGCGATTGCTTTTAAGTTTTAACCATAACCGCTCTCGCATAGGCGCACCCTCCGTCATTTTTCCTGTCCATCCACTGCGTCCGGCTTAACGCTGTAAACATCCCGCTGCAAGGCAAACATTTGCCCCTCCTCCGCGCCGGGAATCACACCGTCTATCCTGATTATATGCGTTTGCCCGGCCAGGTTAAGAGTAATCACCAGCGGCAGGTTGGCCGTGCCCTCCTGTACGCCTTTCAGCGTAACCATATTATTTTCAAAACTCAACTCCGCTTTATTGCCGTCGCCGCTGTTGGCAAAGCGCGCCGCCTCAACCGTACTGTCTTCAGCAAAGGTCAGCTGATAAACGCCGGGATCGGTTTGATGTTTAATCAACTGCGGGGCCGGCTGCCAGGTTAGCGTCAAAGCGTTGCTGCCGCTATACGCCGCACCCCTGTAGTTATAGCCCACGTTAACAATGCCGCTGACTTCTTCTCCGGCTGTCAGCGCCGCCGAACTGCTGCCAACTTGCAGACTGCGCGTTGTGCCGTCCGGGCCGGGCGCAGCCGTCTGCACACTGAAGTATTGGCTGCTGCAATCCACAGAAGTCAGCTTAAACAGCTCGCCCGCAGCGTCGCTGGCGGCCACCGGCTCATTATTTTTGTTCAAAAGCAGCAGGGGGGCCGTCATGGTATCGTTCCCAAACAAAGTCAGCGTCTGCGGCGACAAATGCAGCTCCGCCGTTACGTTAACCGTAACCGGCAAAGTATATTTCACGCCATTATACACACAGCTAACTTCCAAGCTGGCCGAACCCTGACTGACAGCCTGCACCATAAGCCTGCCGCCGGCAATCTCCGCCGTCGCCACCTTTTCGTCCAGGCTTTTCACCTGCCAGCCGTTGGGCGGCGGATTTTCCATAAACGAAAGTTTCAGCTGTTCTTCCGCCTGACTCTCGGCAAAAACATCCAAATTAATCGGCTCGCCGCCCTTTGGGCGCACAATACCATAATTCGGCCATTCGCCATAATGAACATGGATATCAGCGCCGCCGCGCGTCAGAATTGTCGGGAAGGGATAATCCCGGCCGCGCAGTTCGGTGCGGCTGCCCGGCGGGAAACTGTATTTGCCGGCAATCGCATGCCCGTCTTTGGTCGAGGTAACCGGCGCAAAAGCCGTCAGACGATTGTAAATGTTACTGTTATTCAAAACGTCCAGTCCTTGCAGCTGCCGGTAGGTAACCGCCGTTACGCCCGTCTTGCCGACATCCGTAGACTGCGGTTCTCTTTTGCCGTCTTTATCCAATATCGGCTCAACATACGGCTCGATACTATCCAGATAATAGTTGTTTTCACGCGTACAAACGCCATGGTTTTTCTTGACCCGATCTTCCAGTTCGCCAACGCCGCCGACAGCAAACAAAGCGCCGATCCAGCGATGATCATTTCTGTTGGGCAGCTGCACAAAGCTGTAACAGTTATAAATAGCGTTATCCGTCATGCCGATACCGTTTTTCCGGTCAATATAGTTATGATTCTGATTGGGCGAATCTTCATAAAAGCCGATTACGCCCAGCTTATTAGCGCCGTCGCCAACTTGCAGGGGCTTCATATAACTGCCGCCCACAATACCGCCAATATAAATGCGCCCGTTGGAGTTCACATTGCTCATAGTCGCCCTGCTGTCCAGGCTGATGCTGCCGCCGGCATAGCAGTTGCTTATACTCTGCTGGCAGGTGCCAACCAGGCCGCCGATACGCATATTATCATTATCCTGTGCCGTCGCTGGGATCACAATATCCGTTACGGCAGAACAGTTGGCCAGCGCCATGTTGGAAATACCCGCCAGGCCGCCAATACCACTGCCGCCCCAACCGCCGCCGGCAGTATAAACATCAGCATAAATTGTATAACCGGCCACCGCGCAGTTATCCACCGCACTGTCGGCGTTAGAGGCCACCAAACCGGCCAACCCGCCAATACAGTACCAGATACTTTTGTTCTGCACCTTGTTGCCTTGCATAACCCGGCCGCTGGCGCGGATCTCGCCTTGTCCGTCCGCCGAATAAAGAATGATATTTTTCAGTTTGCCGTTATAAACAGCCCCAAACAAACCGGCGCAGGAGGAAACGCCGCCTTTAATATTCATATTGGCAATCACATAATCCTGGCCGTCGTATTCGCCGCCAAACCAACCATACAAACGGCCATCACTGCTTTCCGCAGACGTATCATAATATTCGGCAATCGGCGTATAGGTCTGTTCAGAGCCGTCCAGGTCATGGGTTTGCTGCCAATAATATTTTTCTGTTTTGCCCGGATAGTTGAGATAAGGAAATTTTCTGTTATTGGTCGCCATTTCCATAACTGTCCGCGTATTGCGGTTGTCGATATTCCAGTTAATGAACTCCAGCTGCGCCACCGTGCGCACCGTATAGGGATTTTCGGCGCTGCCCGGCTCGGTCTTAAGGCTGCCGTCAATCTGCCAGTTGCCCGCCGGGGCGGTTTTCACCGCCAGAGCATCGGCAAAATGCGGGTCCAGCCAAAAATCCACGCTGATGTTTTTGCTGGCGTCAATAACGCTGGTCTGATTCAATTTGAATGAACCATTGCGTACCGCAACCGGATTTCGTCCTGAGTATCTGTATGGATACAGCCCGTTGCTGACGTCCGGCTGGAAACTGTGCCAGGAATGGAAAGCAAACCCCGGCATCAGATTTTCCAAAGCCTGATCAACAGCATTATCCTTAGAGTAGCCATTATTGTTAAAATTCTGGGGCGTATCGCCGCCATTGTTCGTTGTATAGTAAATATCTGTCGAGGTCAGGCTAACATTAGTGCCCGCCGCATTATAATAACCATAGCCATAATCAATCACCACGCCGCCGTCGTTATAAGCGTCAGAAAGCGTGCTGCTTTTGCTTATCCGCTTAACAGTATTGCCGTTCTCGTCCTTAGCGTTAGGGTTCACCGCCAACAAACTTATATAATAGTTTTCGTCTTCACCGATTTTAAGCTTTTCCCAGTAATAAACGCCCATCTCGCCCAGCTCCAGCGGGGTTGGCCAAGCGCCGTAATGCACGCTGCCGCCGTTTATAATGCGGGGATAAGGATAGCCGCCGCCCTGCAAGTTCATCCCCGGCAGCAGTTTTTCGTTCGTCAGCTCTTCATAGTTCACCGGCGTAGCCATGGAGGCGACGCCCTCCCGAACATAATCAGCAATATAAGAAATCTCACGGTAGGTAAAGTTGCCTTTATTCAGAAAATAGCAGTTGTCTAAACCGCCCTGGCCGCAGAAACCAAAGGTTTCCGTTCCCAAACCGCTGGAGCGCAGATCAGTCGCCGTATAACAATCTTTAATACCACCGTGATTATAACCGGCAAAACCGCAGATTTTTGCGGCAGAGTTTTTGTCCACAGTTGCGCTAAGCCGCCCCACCGCATAGCATCCGCTGATATTGCTGCTGTTATAGCCCACCAAACCGCCCAGCCAGGCGTCGGCATAGCTGGAACCGTCCATCGATAGACTGGCCACATCCGCCGTACAGCTGCGTACCAGCCCGTCGTTGCGGCCAATCAGGCCGCCGGCATAAAGCCTGCCGCCGATAACGTCGCTGTCCAACCACAGACCAGCCACCGCGCAGTTTTGCACTTCGCCGGCGTTCAGGCCCGCCAAACCGCCGGCATATATATTCTGCGCACCACTGTACGCCCCAATATTAAGCTTGCGGCTGTTCTCCCCGGTGCTTTTTTCATCGTTCAGCCAATAAACAATGTCCTGCAACACGCCCTCCGAACAGCCGAACAATCCCAGATAATCCGCCGCCTCCTGCTTAAAACCAACGCCAGCAATCTTATGGCCGCCGCCCAGATAGCGTCCGTTAAAGGGCTGCTGTCTGTCGCCAATCGGCCGCTGTAAATAATAACCGTTATTTTTATCCTTAAAAAGTTCATAGCCGGTATAGCTGGCATAATCCAAATCCATTTGCTGCTCAAAAACATAATGCCGGTTATAATATTGCGCAAAACGGCTCAAATTATAAAGGTGGCGCGGCGTACGAATTTGCGCGCCGTCTTCCATATCTTTCAACAGCTGCGCGGCATACGCTCTGGCGCTCTCCGCCGTCCAGCTTATGGGATTTTTTTCATCCTCCGCTTTATAAGGAATCACCGTTTCGGCAAAATGAGGATTATAAAAATAATCGCCTATGATTGGCGTACCGCCGCCTAAATCCAAATCAACCTTAATATAGCTGAAAAATTCCTCGCTTGCCGAATCCGTATTCACCAGCGCGCCCGGCAGCAGCGCCAGATAATATTCCTGCTTTACAGGCTTGCCGTCCCCGTCCAGCAAAGGCTTACCGTCCGCATCCAACTGCGGATTGCCGCTTACCGCTTTCAGGCCGCCTTTGTTAACAGTCAGTGCGCCGTTAAGCAAATTGCCGCCGGCGGCGGAATAGCAGCTAATCTTAACCTGCGCTCCCTGCAAATCGTTTTGCAAAAAGGCCACCGCATAGCCGTCTTCAACAATAGTTTTATCATCGGCCATATTAACGGCAATCTTCAAATAACGGGCGTTACCGCCGGAAAAACCATAAGTCCCGTCGCTGTATTTCTCATAATAAACCAGGCTTGGTTCCTTAAACTCCGCCTGCCAATCGCCATAGTGAGGCAGCCCCGCCAGCCCGGGAAAACTATACGCCGTCAGCTGCAAATGCTCCCGCAGGTTATAAGGGTGGCTTTCACCGCTGCCTTTGGCGGCAAAGCCGGAACCCATTGTGCTGATAAAATCCGACCCGATCATCTCCATATAAGACTTGCCAACGCCCTTATGGCCATTATCCGTACCGACTTCGCCAACACCCAGGAAAAAGGTATTAACAAAATCATCATTATACAGCCTGGCCTGACTTTCCGTCAGTTCATAATATGTACCGCCGCCCGCCGAGGTATCCAGACGGCACAGCGCCGAATAAACATTATGCGTTTCGATTTTGCCGTTTGCTCCCGCCGCCAGCGCCGCCGCCGTTTGTACGCCGTTCATATCAATAAAACCGGCAATATAACAGTTTTGAATATCAACCATCCCGGCGTCGCCAATCAAACCGCCAACCCGATTTGCGCCATTTAAATAGCAATCCGCGTAAGAATCGGCAATACTCATTCCGCCGCCGCCCACCAGGCCGCCGGCGCTCTCTGTTCCCTGCACCAACGTTG
>CAQWMM010000055.1 GCA_948907985.1 uncultured Bacillota bacterium | reverse complement strand
CTGACCGGGGCGACTCGCTATCGCCGGATTGGCCCCTCTATTTTCCAAAAGTAGTCAGACCGCCGCGAAAATAATATATAAATTAACATAAGAATATATAATATAAATAGAAGATATACAATAATAGCTAATTATGAAAGGTGGCGATGAGATATGAGAATATCGCCCAATAACAGAATTTTGATTAATCCCGCGATTAATCCCGCCGCCGGCAACGCAGCCGGCCGGCCGGCCAGTCAGACTGGCAAGCCGGAGAACACCGTTCGCCAGACGGGATCTAAATTTGATACGGTAACGATTGCGGCGGAAAATTCTTTCCAAAAGCAGCTGCAAAGCAAAATCTCGCAGGAGGTTCGCACCGTTACCACCACCGGTACTATCAGCAGTCTGCGCCGGCAGGTGCAGTCCGGCGAGTATCGGGTGAACGCGCAGAATATTGCCCGGAAAATGCTTTTCTATGAGGAGGTGTAGCCTATGGCGGAGATGACGCATGAGGGTTATTTGCAGCTTTTGGCCGAGATTAAGACCGTTATCGACCAGCTGGTGGGCGTGGAAAGCCGCAAGCTGGACGCCGTACACAGCGCCGACTTGCCGGCGGTGGATGAATGTATTCGCCAGGAACAGGCCATCAGCCTGACACTGCGCAGTTTGGAACAACGCCGGGGCAAAATGTTGCAGGCGCTTGGTTTGGCCGGCGTTAATTTGTCGGCTTTGGCCGGCCATTTCCCGCCGGAGCTGAAAGGGCAGGCCGCCAAGGCAGCCGAGGTTTTGCGCAGCAGTTACGCTGATTATAACAGTGTTTCTTCGGCGGCGCGCATGGCGCTGGAGCGCGGCCTGCGTGAGATTGACCAGCTGCTTGGCGGGGCTGACACAACACAGACTGGCGACCGGCAGCCTGCCCGGACGGCGCTGCACAGCGTGCCCACCGAGCGCGGCGCGGCGGCCAAACCGCCGGAGGGCGAAACACCGCATAAAAAACTGGATTTTGGAGCATAAAAGGAGAGTGTATATATATGGGTACGATTTCAACCGCCGGCGCCTACGGCATGGCTAAACTGGGTATTTATGCCGCCCAAAAGGCCATGGAGGTTACCGGCAACAACATCACCAACATTAACACCGAGGGTTACACCCGGCAGCGTTTGGACCAGAAAAGTCTTTATATGCAGGGCGCTGACCGTTACAGCACCAAATGGGAGGCCAGAGTTGGCGGCGGCGTTATCACCACCGGTGTTTCGCAGTTGCGCGATCCCTATCTGGATATTCGCTATCGCACCGAGATGAGCAGCGTCGGCGCTTATGAAACCAAAATGAAAGGTCTGAAACAACTGGCTGGTATTTTGGATGAGGTTGGCAAAGGCGAGGACGACGAGGGTATTTTTGAGGCGCAGTTTAATGATCTGGTGGCCCAACTGACGGATATGGCGGCCAGCGGCGCCGGCAAAGATGAGTTTGATACGCTGGTTCAAGGTTCGGCCAAGTCGCTGGTATCGCTGTTTAACACTTACGCCAACAAGCTGGAAACTATCCGCCAGAATACGGAAAGCGGCTTTAAGCAGGATATTGATACGGTTAACACCATTTTGAAGAAGATCCAAAACCTGAACGATTCTATCCGCAAGAGTGATATTCATGGCGGCCCGGGCCTGGAGCTGCGCGACGAGCGCAATTTGCTGCTGGATCAGCTTTCCGAATATGTGGCGATTGACGTGCGCTATGAAATGGAACCGGTGGGCGCGGGCATGATGGTGGAAAAGCTGATTGTGGAACTGGACAGCCACGAGCGGTTGGATCCCAAGACCGGCCAATCCCTGGGGCATGACAAGCAGCAGTTAATTAACGGCGAATATGTTACGCAGTTTAATGTACATATGGCGCAGGAAAATCCGCCGAAATACGGCCCCAACTATGATATTCAGCTGGCAGAACTGAAAAACTCTGTCGGGCTTACTTATGAAAAAGACGGTAAGAAGTCGGAGGCGGTTTGGCTGACGGACAATGATCTGCATGGCCGCTTGCAGGCCAGCCGCGAACTGCTGACCGAAAAAGGCGAGTTTGCCACCTATGATGATATAAAAGGTCAAGATAAAACTAAGCCGCCTTATGTGCAGGCCAAGGATGGCATGGGTGATTTGGACGCCAACATTAAGCGCGGTATTCCCTATTATCAAAAAGCGCTGGATTTGATGGCCAAAAAGTTTGCGGATTCTTTGAACGAGGCCAACACCCTGCCCGATTCTACTCTGTATATGGTGCAGACCGATGCCAATGGCGATCCGGTTGGCAATACAACGGGTAAGCCTTTGGTTGCGAAATACGTTAACGGCGAGTATAAGTATTACGTTAAAGACGATTATAACGCCAAGCCGCAGAAGCTTACAGAGGATAAACCGGTATTTTTGGACGCCCAGGATCCGCCGCAACCGTTGGTTGACCAAAATGACAGAACCAAATATGTAACCAATCCGCTGTACAGTTATTATAAAGGCGGCCCGCTGTTCAGCAACAATGGCAACAACAATGATACCGATGATATTACGGCGGGGAATATCTCCATTTCCAACGCCTGGGCCACCGGCGCGACGAAAATTTTGCAGACCAAACAGCCGATTGATCCCGACCGGCCGCAAAGCACCTTGCAGGATAATATTCAACATATTTTAAGCATTGTGGCCGATAATGATCACAACTTCCGTCCCAGCGATTTGGACGCCAACAAACAGTCGGATACCTGGGAAACATCGTTCTTTACTGGCGGATACCAGGACTTTCTGACGGAGATTTGTTCCAATCTGGCGGACGACAGCCGGGTTACCAGCGGACGTATGAACAACTATATCAGTGCGGTGAACGATCTCTACGGCGACCGCGACAGCGTTTCCGGCGTGGATCTGAACGATGAGGCAATCGCCATGATGCAGTATAACAAGGCTTATTCCGCGTCCTGCCGCCTGCTGACGACGCTGGATGAGATGATCGACAAACTGGTTAACGGCACCGCCGTTTAAAAGAAATAGAGGTGTAATATTATGAATTTATATCGTATAACCACCGGCGGCCTGATGTATGGTTATAAGAACCATTTGCAGGGTTCTTATAAAAAACTGGCCGACGCAATGGAAAAGGTAGAAACCGGCCGCACTTTTAACTCCTATGCGGAGGATCCGGCGGCGGCCAGCAAGGCTTTTCAGCTGCGGCGCGATCACTGGCGCAACGGCGCGCAGATCCGCAATAATGATAACGTGTACAGCACTTTCAGCCAGGCCTATGACACAATCGACCAGGTTAAGAACAAGCTGGGCTATTATATTGCCAACGACGGCACTCTGCGTGGCTTGAACACCCCGGACGGCACCGGCCGTCCCGCGCTTGGGCAGGCTATTGCCGAGGCGGCTAACGCCGCCGTGCAGGCTATGAACGCCAACTATTCCGGCAATTTTATCTTCGCCGGGGCCGACGGCCTGAATGTTCCTTTTGAGTGGGGCGCGGATGGCAAATCTCTGCTGTTTCGCGGTGAGGATGTTACTACCGGCGACGCCAAGGTTTTGAATGGAATGAACAATGAAAAAACTTATGTAGATATTGGTCTGGGCATGCAGGAAACTATTGACGGCCAGCCGATTGAAACTACCGTTTATAACTCGGCTCTTTCCGGCATTGACTTTTTAGGCTATGGTACCGATAAGGACGGGGACCCACAAAACGCGATTGTTCTGATGAAGCAAATCAGCGAAATTCTGCTTAATTGCAGCACTGAAGACGGCAAATTTCAGCCGGCCAGCGACGAGGCCGTGTTGAACCGGTTGAGTAAAAAGCTGCAAACCTCGCTGGACCAGATGAACGTTAAGTTTGTGGAGCTGGGCACCAAAGCGCAGTTTTTGGAAACTAACGGCACCAAACTGAACTCGGAAAAAGACACCCTGAATACCCAGATTTTGGATACTGAACAAATGGATGAGGCCGAGGCAATCACCGGTATGATTTATGCGCAGTATTGTTATAACGCCGCGCTGAAAATCGGCATGAACATTTTGTCGGAATCGCTGATAGACTATATGAGATAAGCAGAACATAATATATTAGTTGTATAATGACAGGGATTGTCAATATTATAAAAAATTGGGATATGGGGAGGTTGAAAAGTTATGTATCCCTTAATTGAAATCAAAACTGTACCGATTGAAATTGAGATGAAGACAAAAAATGCGCAGCTGGAGTATCGGCGCGGTACAGCGGAAATGGAGATCAGCCGTGATAAAGGCGGTATCAAGATCAACAGCCGGCCGATTCGTTTGAAGATGGATACTTTTGAGGCGCGCAATTCTGTATCACCGACGCCGATGCGCAGCATTACGCAGGCGGCAGGCCGCGGGCGGCAGGCCGCGTATCAGGCGACGGCGGCTTATGCCCAGCATGGTAAATTGTTCTTAAACGCTAAGGTTGGTGATGATGTGGTAGGTCAGATTTTGTCGGAGCCGCAGCGCGAAGCTGCCAATGTTCAGCCCAGCCTGGATTTTCTGCCCAAAGGCGGCGTGAATATCGAGGCGGAGGGCGGCGAGTTCCAGATTTTGTATGAAATGGATAAGCTGAACTTTGATTGGAAAGTGGATAACGCCAGCTTTGAGTTCGTTCCCGGCGATATTGAGATTTCGGTAGCGCAGATGCCGGACGTGATTATTAAATATGTTGGCGGGCCGATTTACGTTCCCAAATCCGCCGATCCCAATTATCAGCCGGTGAACGTTGAAGCCTAAGGGAGGGATACGTTTGAATACAGTAACCAAATATTTTGGCGAGATTGAGTATGAACAGACTGATGTTCTGCATTTTGCCAGGGGAATTTTTGCTTTTGAAGACGAACACGAGTTTTTGTTGCTGCCTTTTGCTGACAGCGACGGCGCGCTGCTTTGCCTGCAAAGCCTGCAAACGCCCAGCCTGGCCTTTGTGCTGATGAACCCGTTCTCGCTTAAGCCGGACTACGCGCCGGTTTTGCAGCCGGAAGAGCTTAAAGGCCTTGGCGTTGAAGACAGCCGCGAGCTCTGTTTTTATACCATGTGCGTGGTTAAAAGCCCGGTGGCGGAAAGCACCCTGAACCTGAAGTGCCCGGTGGCGGTTAACGATGAAACCGGCCAGGCCATGCAGGTGATTCTGGAGGGCAACGAATATGGCATGCGTCATCTGTTGTCTGATTTCGCCGCGGCAGGGGGAGAGGAATCATGTTAATTCTGCGCCGTAAGGCCGGCGAGGCCATTTGGATTGGCGATAATATTAAGGTTACAATTTTAGCTAATGACGAGGGCGGCGTGCGGCTGGCGGTTGACGCTCCCAAGGAAATTACCATTCTGCGGGAAGAGTTGTTCTGCGCTATGCGCGCCAATGAAGACGCCGCCGCCGAACAGGCCGCCCCGCAGGAGCTTTTGGCCGCTCTGCCGGGCATAGCAAAGCAGCCTGCCGATAAACAGGCTGCTGAAGAGCCGAAAACTGATTAAGCTTTAGTCGCGGATAAAAGCGATATTACTGCGTCTTTCATGCTCGTTGTGGCGGGGATTTTCTTTCACCCGCTGGCAGGCCGCCATTAGCTGTGATGTTACGGCGGCGGCGTAGCGGTTGGCATAAACCGTCAGCATGGGCAGGGTATCGTTGGCGTGCAGCACCACATATTTGGATGGAAGCTGACTTAAGGCCAGCGCCACAACGTCGATACGGCAGCGCTGGCAGGTGCACATACCGGCCTCGGCCATACATTTGTCCACCTTTTCTTCCACCAGGGCCTGCATAACATTAACGCTGACATAGGCGTTTTCGTTTTGGGTTGTATTTTCCATGATAAATAACCTCCTTGGGGTTTGGGATTTTTTATCTTTTTCGGCCTAACTTTTTCATTAAATATACCGATATAAATAAAGAGAGGGTAGTTTGGCTGACAAGCAAAAATCCACTTATTTATTAAGTCGGTATTTTAAGACAAAGAGTAAGCAAAAAGCAGTAAAATTTTAGAGGATTTAAATTGAAACCTGGCGGCCGGGGCGGTGATACTTTGGCCTGGCAGGTTTAGTAAGGAGTTGATTTATATGACGTCTATTAACAATTTGATGAATACCACAAGTACGTCCAGCATTTATGGCAATCGCAATATTATCAGCGGTTTGGCCAGCGGCATGGATACCGAAACTATGATTGAAAATGCTGTCAAGGGTTATCAATCCAAGATTACCAGTTTGCAGCAAAAACAAGAACAGGTTCAGTGGAAACAAGAGGCTTATCGCAGCATTATTGACAAAATGGTTAATTTAACCCGCAAATATACCTCTTATACATCCAGCACCAACCTGTTCAGCCAGAGCTTTTTTAACAAAGCGGTAACCTCGGTTACCAATGGCGTTAACGCAGGCAAAGTTTCCGCCACGGGCAAAACCAGCAGCGATATTCAGATTAACGGCGTTAAACAGCTGGCGCAGGCCGCCCGCCGCGCCATGAATGTTAGCAACACTATCCTGAAAGACGCGGTGGCGCAGACGGTTGACGGTAAGTCGATGATTACGGCGGACGCGGCCATGGATTTGAGCGGCAACACCAAAGTCAGCGATATTGCCGGCGGTATGACGCTGAAATACGGCGGCAGCAGCGTGTATCTGGACTTTGGCGAGCTGGAAACTTTTGAGGCTGATACTTATGACAATCCCGGCGAGGGCGGTACGGTAAAATCCGCCGCTGAAAAACTGGCGGACGCTATCAACAAAAAGCTGGAAGACGCGCAGGTGAAAACCGGCAAAGGCGACTATGTTAAGGCCAGCGACCGTATTAAGGCGGTTGTCAGCGGGGATAAGATCACCTTTGAGGACAAGGCGGGCGCGGGCAACAACATCGCGATTACCGGCGCAACCAAAGGTATGCAAGACGCTTTGGGCTTTAAGGCCGGCGACAGCGCCACCTCTATGACCGTTAATGCCGACAAGCTTTTCCATGAGGTTAAAACCACCGAATATCTGTCCAACAAAAATGTTTCCTTTACATTGGACGGCGTAACCAAAACCGTTAGCCTGGGCACTATCAATTCTGTTACTGATGTTGTAGATAATTTGCAGAAAGAGCTGGACAGTAAGTTCGGCTCCGGCAAAATTACGGTTGGCAATGATAACGGCAAGCTGAGTTTCCAGGTAGCCAAAGGTTCTAACCTGGCGGTAACCTCGGAGGTTGGCGAGGCGCTGGGCATTGGCCAAAAGGGCGTAACCACCTCTCTGGACACCGGCAAAACCTTGAAAGAACTGGGTTTGAGCGGGCTTTTTGATGAAACCAGCACCAATGAGGCCTCCGTCAGACTGAGCGATTTAATCAAGCTTTCTGCCGACAGCATTGGCAATGATAATGTTACCAATAAAGAAAAGCTGACACTGACAATCGGCGAGGGCGAAAACGCCAAAAAGATTGAATTAAATTTGGGCGAGATGGAATACACCACCGACGCGCAGACTATGGTCAATCGGTTTAACGCCCAGTTGGAAGCACAATTAAAGGAACACGGTTTAGCGGCAGACGCTATTAAAGTCGGCGCGGACGCCAAGGGCAATATTACTTTCACGGCTGACGCCAATACCAGTTTTACGATTGATTCCAGCAATCCGGAAAAAGCTGATATTTATACCAAGAGCGCCAAGATGCAGAATCTTGAGGTTAACGGTAAATCGGTAGGCAAGTTTACCGAGCAGTCCACCCTGGCCGAAGTGATGAGCGCGATCAACAATTCTGATACCGGCATTAAGCTCAACTATTCCCGTCTGACTAACGAGTTCACCATGGAGGCCAAAGAAACCGGCGCCGGCAGCCAGATTGAAATGACCGGCAATCTAGCCGAGATGTTCGGCTTTGGCGGCGGTATTACTAAGGGCACGGGCGATAAAGCGGGGCTGCTGCTTGATGAAGACGGCAATGAAATTGGCAAATATACCGATGGCCAGGACGCTATTTTTACAGCTACCGTTAATGGCAGCCAGCTGGATTTGACCAGAGCCAGCAACACCTTTGATATGGACGGCATGAGCGTAACCTTGCAGGATACGTTTGGCGTATACAAAGCCGACGGAACATTTGACGTTGACGCGGCGGAAAATAAAAACTCTGCGGTAACCTTTACCACCAGCGCCGATACCGAAACGATTGTCAGCGCAATCAAGGATTTTGTTAAAGACTATAACGAAATGGTTAAGGAAATTCATGACGCTTACCGCACTATGCCGAATGAAAAATCCAGCAAGGATCATTCCCGTTATCTGCCGCTGACCGAAGAAGATAAAAAGGGCATGACCGAGTCGGCAATCAAGGCCTATGAAGAAAAGGCCAAGCAGGGCATTTTGTTTGGCTCCACCGAGCTTTCCAACCTCTACCGTCAGTTGACCAGCGCGGTTCAAAACAGCGGTCTTTCTGATAAGAACTTGAAAGCTATCGGCATTTCGACCAGTTATTCCAACGGTTTGACCACCCTGGAGCTGGACGAAAAGGCGCTGACCGAGGCGCTGAACTCTGACCCGGATAAGGTGCGCGACGCGTTTGCCAAGAGCGCCGACAGCGGCGCGGGCAGCGACGGCCTGATGGGTAACCTGAAGACGGTTCTGGACGCTTACGCCAATACCACCACCGGCAGCATGGGCATTTTAATTCAGCAGGCCGGCAGTTCTTACTCGCCAAGCTCGGTGAACAGCAACTATCTGCAAAAGCAGTATGATGAGTTCACAAAGCAGATCGAAAAATGGCAGACCAAAATGAGCGACCGCGTTGATTATTATACCCGCCAGTTTACGGCTCTGGAGCAGCTTGTGGCCCAGATGAACAACCAAAGCTCGATGCTGGCTGGTTTGCAGGGCGGTTATTGATAAAGTTTATTAACAAAGGAGCGATTATGGAACATAATGGCTATCAGCAATATCAGGAGCAGTCAGTTCTGGGTATGTCGGCCAACGAGCTTTTGCTGCTGTTGTTTGACGAACTGATTAAGCGGCTGGGGCGGTGTGATTTGGCGTTGGCGCAAAAAAATTATGCCCTGCTGGATGAATCCGCTGACAGGTGCCTGGCGATTGTGCGCTATCTTGATGATACGCTGAATTTTGATTATCCCATCAGCGCGGATTTGCACCGGCTTTATGATTACTTCTTTTATGAATTGAGTCGGATTAAAGTCGGCCGCAATAAGGGCGAATTGGATACGATTAAGCCGATGCTAACCGATTTGCGTGATACCTTCCGGCAGGCGGCGGCCAACTGTGCGCAGGAAGAAAAAGCTGCGCACGCGGCGCCTGCCGCCCAAAGCCAGCCCGCGGCGGCTGTACAGGGGTGATTAGCTTATGTTGATTGATGAATTGGAAACTCTGCGTTTAAAGAAGAACAAAGAATATTTAAAATTGCTGGAGGTTGCTCAGTTGACCGATGAGTTGGCTGAGGCTACTGACCGTCGCGATGAAGTCGCCGTTCGGATGCTGCTGGAGATGCGCCAGCAACTGCTTTTGGATTTGCAGGAAATGGACGGAGAACTGCGCGATAGCTTGTTAGCCAGGCCGGAGGAAGAGGCCATTCGGTTGGGGGCGCTGCTTAACGGCGGCTCTCCCGCCGATGCTGACGAGGAGGCTTTTTGCAGCCAGTTAGATAAAAATCGGCAGCTTCTGGCAAAAATCACAGCTTTGGACAAACGGATAAGCACCCGGCTTGGCGGCAAGCGTTCATTTTATAACAGCTTGAGCTAAGCCCGGGGGCTTGCTCCTGTTCTGCGGATAAAGTCAGTAGTGGAACCGGGGTAAAAATTCGTGCCCAAATAGTTCAGATCACAAATTGAAGTAAAGGGGCGTACAGGGTAATGAAATTTAAGAACCTTAAGGTTAAGAACAAAATTACGATTGCAATTATCGGCGTTGCCATTTTGGCCAGTATCTCCGGCATCGTCAGCGTTTTTATGATGAACGGCATTAATAATACATATGATTATGCACTGAAGAATTTTGGCTTTGCGCAGGGCGACGTCGGCGAGGTTTTGGGTAATTTGGCGCGCCTGGACGGCAAGGTTCATGACGCGATTGGTTATTTGAACAACGACGCCAGCGTGGCGGCGGCTAATGAAATGTCCGGTTTGATTGCTAATATCAACCAGTATATGGATGAGGTTGAAGCAAGCCTGGTTTCTGACGCCAGCCGGGCCAGCTTTAACGAGGCCAAAGCTGCCTGGGAGAGTTACCAGTCCGTGGCGGACAATCTGGTGCAGATGTCTTTGGGTTCCACCGACAGCGATTTGGTGGGTTCTGTGCAGCAGCGCCTGCGGGAGGATCTGGACCCCTATTTTGAGCGGGTTTATAACAACATGGATGCTTTGATGGAACTTAAAGTGCAGCAGGGCGACGACGCGGCCGAAGGCGCGGCCTCCAAGGCTTTGTTCAGCGTGATTTTGGTGGTTGTTCTGGTGGTTATGGCAATGCTTTTGGGTTTGTTCCTGTCCGCTTCGATTTCCAACGGTATTGCTAAGCCGCTGGCCCAGTGTGTTAAACGCTTGCAGGATTTGGCCCATGGCGATCTGCACTCGCCGCTGCCGCAGGTGGACAGTAAAGATGAAATTGGCGATATGGTTGAGGCTTCTCGTTTGGTGGTTGGCGATTTGACAGCGGTTATTAAGGATATTGAATATCTGTTGGGCGAAATGGCCGACGGTAACTTTGATATTTTATCCCGCAACCGGGACGCTTATATTGGCGATTTGCAGCCGGTTCTGCTGGCAATCCGTAAAATCAACAGCAATTTGAGCGATACGCTGACGCAGATTGTGCAGTCTGCCGATCAGGTATCCTCCGGTGCGGAGCAGGTTTCTAACAGCGCGCAGGCTCTGGCACAGGGCGCAACCGAGCAGGCCAGCGCGGTTGAAGAGCTTTCGGCAACGGTTACCGAAATCACCCGCGGCGCTGAGCAAAATGCCGAAATGGCGCAGAGTTCTATGGGTATGGCCAGCCAGGCCGGCAATCAGGTTAATGAATGCGGCGAGCAAATGGAGCAGATGGTTGAGGCCATGGAAGAAATCAAGAGCGCATCGGAAGAAGTTCGGGCGATTATTGATACCATTGAAAATATTGCTTTCCAGACCAACATTTTGGCCTTAAACGCCGCGGTAGAGGCGGCGCGCGCGGGTTCGGCCGGCAAGGGCTTTGCCGTTGTGGCTGATGAGGTGCGCAATT
>CAQWMM010000054.1 GCA_948907985.1 uncultured Bacillota bacterium | reverse complement strand
TGTAAAAGCGGGCGGTGAAGTCCAGATAGCGTTCCGGGATTTGTTTAACTGCCGGCGAATGGAGAATAATCTTGCGGATAATCTCATAAATGGTGTTGTGCAGGCTAAGCACCAGCTGATCGCGCCCCACGCCGTTAACGATACACTGGCAGATGTATTTGTTCTGGCTGATATAGAAAACGGCGCTGCTTAGTATTTCTTCCCAGGTTTTGTCCGGGTCCTGCAAATACTGGTCGATAAAGTGAAATTCTTCCCGAAAACTCCAATCCAACAGATCGTAAATATCCTTAAAATGGTAATAGAAAGTCTGGCGGTTCAGGCCGCAGCTGTCCGTAATATCTTTAATGGTGATTTTGTTAATGGGCTTGGCGGTAATTAATTTTTTCAGCGCAAAATACATTGCTTGTTTGGTTTGAGTCATAGCGGCCTCCGCAGCGGTTAAAGATCGCGATAGTTATCGGTGGAAACCGGCAGCTGCTTGCGGCGCAGGCGGGATTCTACCGTATTTTTGGTAATCATATACAAGGTGGCGAAAATCGGCACGCCGATAAACATTCCCACAACCCCCAGCAGACCGCCCATTACGATTACGGCGAAGATAACCCAGAAAGACGTCAGGCCGGTGGCGTCGCCCAAAATTTTTGGCCCCAGGATGTTGCCGTCGAACTGTTGCAGCACCAGCACAAAAACGGCGAAAATCAACGCCTGTTGGGGCGAAACCAGCAGCAGCAGAAAGATGCTGGGGATAGCGCCGATAAACGGGCCGAAGAAAGGCACGACGTTAGTTACGCCGATGATCAGGCTGATCAGGGTGGCGTATTCCAGGCGCATAATGCTCATGCCGATAAAACAGATGATGCCGATAATCAGCGAATCCAGTATTTTGCCGGAAAGAAAACCGCTGAAAATACGGTTGGTGCGGTGGCAGAAGTCGATAAAATGTTCTGCCCGGTCCTGCGTGGTGAAAGCGTAAATAATTTTGCGGCTCTGTGCTAAAAAGGTTTCTTTGCCAATCATCATATAAACAGAAACGATAAAGGCCATCAGAATGTTTTTAACGCTGGCGCCGGCTTTAATCAGAAAGCCCAGGGTATAGGAAAGCAGCCGGTTTAGATATTCCTCCGGCTTATCGAAGTATTGCAGCAGGTTTTCGGTATTGTTCAGGCTGCCGCCGTCCTTGCCGATCAGGCCGGTCTCTTCCAGATAAGCAATTACGCCGGAATCCTTAAGCTGGGTAATGCCGGTTTGCAGATATTCGCGCAGCCATTCATAAGAATTGGTTTTGGTGAGAATATTAAACAGGGATACAATGCTGTTGATAATTTCCGGAATAACCAGGCTGAAAAAAATTCCGAGCAGCAGGAAGAATAAAGACATGGTGGCCGCCAGGCTGATCCCCAGGCAGACTCGGTTGTGCCGGCGCATAAAGCCGGCGCGACGCAGCAGATTGTTCAGCCAGTTGAACAGCGGCATCAGAATATAGGCGATAAAGATACCCCAGATAAACGGCGTCAACAGACTAAGCAGCGTGTCCAGCTTGTCAGACATACTGTCCAGGTGTTTAAACAGGAAATAAACCAGCAGCAGCGCCAGGCCGGTTAAGAACACATAAACGGAACGTTCCAGATAGTTGCGGTTAAATAAATCCTCCACCCGGCGCAGGGGCTTTTCGTTCTCCGGGCCGGCTGGTTTGTTAGCTTTACTCATTGGCTTGCCAAACTCTCCTCTCAAAAAACACTATCACTTTTAAATTAACAATATAAAATTATAACATACTTGTCGCAGCAAGACAATAGCCTAAATTAAATATTCCCGAAATATTACTGGGTTGGGGCTAATTTTCTTGACAAAAAAAGGCGCATATAGTAGAATAAATAGCATGATAATTAAATAGGGGGCTCTCTGTTGACTTTTAACCTGACCAAAGGTGAATATTTGCAGCCTGATACGGCGCTGGTGCTTTTGGGTGGTCAGCCGCCGGTGGGGCCGGAATGGCTGGCCTGCGTTAAGGCGGCTGATTTTGTGGCGGCGGCGGACGGCGGCGCGGCCATTGCTTTGCGGCAGGGACGCCGCCCGGATTTACTGGTTGGTGATTTTGATTCGCTGCCCGCGGCGCTGTTGGCCGAGGTCGAGGCTTCTGGCAGTGAGATTATCCGTTTGCCGGTGCGCAAAGATCAAACGGACGGCGAATTTTTGCTGAAGCATCTGGCGGCGGCCGGTTGGCGGCGGCTGTTGATTTTGGGCGCGCTGGGCGGCCGTGTGGAGCAGGAGCTGGCTAATTTGCTGACGGCGGCGCCTTTGGCTAAACATGGTGTGGAAATCTGTTTTGCCGATGACGCCGGGCTGTTTTTTCTGCTGGGCGCCGGTGAGCAAAAACGGCGCTTGAATTTGCGGGGCTTTGCCGGCTGCACCGTATCGCTGGTGGCTTTGGGCGGCCGCTGCCGCCGGGTGGAGCTGGACGGTTTTGCCTATCCCTTACAAGGAGAGCTGGCCGCCTATACCTCGCTGGGCATCAGCAATGTGGCTGAAGCCGAGCAGGCCGGTATTGTTTTGCAGGACGGCTGTCTGCTGGCGGCTATAAATTTACAGCCTTAAATATAATTAAAAACTAAAATATAAGTTAAATATATTGATAAAAAAAGCGGTTCTTTAACGGAGAGGATGATTTAATATGGCTGATATTAATGCCGAGGTGGTGGGCGGCGAGCTTAATAAGCCGCAGGAGCAGCGCAAAAGGCATAAACTGGACTTTAAGGAGTTTAAACTTAAAACGGAGATTAGCGATGAGTTTTACGCCCGCGCGCATTTTCAGGAATTTTTCCGGCGGACTACCACCCAGCTGATGGTGCTGTTGGCGGTGGCTTTGCTGGCGCAGTCCCTTATTTCCAAAATGTTTTTCAATCCGGAAGTTGGTCTGTTCTATAAAATTGGCGTGGTGCTGGTGGCCCTGATTACTTTTGTGATTATGCCCTGGATGGCCAAAGTGCGCTGGCCTTATATGAAAAAGTGCAATGATTTTTGGCTGCCGGAGCAGCGTTATACGCTGAACCTGAAAGGCCTGGCCGTTTGTTCCAAGCGCGGCGACCGCCGTTTGCAGTGGCGGGAGGTTCGCCGGATATTTGAAACCGACGAAGCGATTGTTTTTGTGCTCTATAAGTTTCATATGGTGGTTTTGCCGATGGCCGGCTTTGACCCAGAAGAAAAGCGTCAGATTAGAGAACTGATTTTATATTGCACCAGAAATATGCGTATAAAAACCAGACTGAAGTCAAGACGGGCGTCATAGTTTTGTCCGGTTTGGCTTATAATATGATTAACAGAACTTGTGAGGTGTGCTATGGAAAATCTGAATACTTTTAGCCTGACGGCAGACGAGCTGCAGAGGCTGGCGGCAATGCTCAATAATCTGCCGCCGGTGGAGCAGCCCGTTGACGGACAGCAAACAGGCCGGCCGGATAAACTTTGCGAGCCGACAGGCGATTTTGTTATTTCAAATCAGGATATTTTGGAAGACCTGCTGCGCAACAATCAGGACAAGCCGGAGGCTGTGGAACGCCTGCGGCGGGATTTCGCGGCTGGTAAAATAAAATTATAATTGAGCTATAAATTAGCTATTTGTTGGTAATTGGGGAGGATCTTATGATTAGAAAATTTACGATTGACGAAACCTGTCTGGAGGACGTCAGCAATCCGGCAGTATCAACGGTTGGGGTTTCCAACCACCATATTCATCTTTGCCGGGCGGATCTGGAAACGCTTTTCGGCGAGGGCTATGAGCTTACGCCCAAAAAACCGCTGACGCAACCCGGGCAGTTCGCCGCGGAAGAAACCCTGACCGTGGTCGGTTCCAAGGCGATGATTGAGAACGTGCGCATTTTGGGGCCGCTGCGCAGTGAAACCCAGGTGGAGCTTTCAGAAACCGAGGCGCGCATGGCCGGTATCGAGGCGCTGCTCAGGCACTCCGGCGATTTGGAGGGCACGTTTGGCTGTATTTTGATGGGCCCCCGGGGGCATTTGGTTTTGGAGCGCGGCGTAATCTGCGCCGCCACCCATTTACACCTGCACACCGACGAGGCGGCCAAGCTGGGCATTGTTGACCGTCAGCTGGTGGACATTTATATTCACAGCGAGGATAAATCCGGCTGTGTATTTGATGTACCGGCACGCGTGGGCGAAATGCACGCCAAGGATCTGCATATTGATACAGACGAGGCCAACGCCTTTAAAATCACTGCTAAGTCGCGGGCGCTGATTTTGCTAAACGAAAATAAACAGTAAGCAAACGACGCCGTTTTCCGTTTTCTTTGGTCAGAGAGGCGGCCTGCTGTTGTTTCGCTGAAAAAATCGCCGCTGTTTGCTGTAAACGGCGGCGATTTTGCTGATTGACTGAACAGGGGAATGTTTGCGGGCCGCTAGCTTAAATCAGCGGCGGTGTGCCGCCGGCCGTGGTGTTCCTGCCCCTCCTGACGGAATAAAAAGCTGATAACATAAAGCCCGGCCAGCCCCACCAGGGCGAACAGGCTGCGGCTGATCAGGCTGGACGCGCCGCCAAACAACATGCTGATTAAATCATAGTTGGCGAAGCCGATCAGGCCCCAGTTGATAGCGCCGATGATTACCAAAATCTGGGCGATATAGTCAATCACGTTGAGTCTAAGCATAAGGTCTGCCTCCTTTAATAAAGAAAAAAATATTATTTCTTAAAGATAAACTATTTATCTTTATGGGTTTAGTATGCTATAATAATAGACAAAGTATTCTAAAAAGGCGGTTTTGTTTATGAACGGTGTTTTTGGTTGGGCGGTTTTGCTTTATTATCTGCTGACGAATTTGCTGCTTTTTGGGCTGATGGGCTTCGATAAGCTGAAAGCGCAAAAGGATTGGCGGCGTATTCCGGAAAAAAATCTGCTGCTTGTCGGGCTGTTGTCCGGCGGCGTCGGCGGGCTGATTAGCCAGCAGGTGTTTCGGCATAAAACCCGCAAGCCGCTGTTTTGGCTGGTTTTTATTTTGAGCTTTTTCCTGCATTTGGCAATTTGGTTCTGGTTGGTGCGCACTTTTGGCAGATAGGATATTAGATTATGGCAGTTTGGGTAATCTCTGATTTTCATTTATCTTTAAGCGCGCCGTTTGTGCCGGGCGAGCCGCCCCGGCTTTACAAGCCGATGGACGCTTTTGGCGAAAAATGGCTGGATCATGTGCAGCGGCTTTACACAAACTGCCGGCGGCTGGTTCAGCCGGCGGATACGCTGTTTGTGCCGGGCGACGTCAGCTGGGCCATGCACCTGGCGGAGGCGGCGTATGATTTTGCTTTTTTGGGCGGCCTGCCGGGGCGGCTGCTGCTCTCTAAGGGTAACCACGATTTTTGGTGGGAAACCAAAAGCAAGACGGAAAAGTTTTTGCCGCCCAACGTGCGTCTGCTTCAGCACGAGGCCTGCCAGGCGGAGGGGTTGGCGGCGGCGGCGGCGCGGGGCTGGTATTGCCCGGGCAGCCAGGATTTTGACGCGGCGGCAGCTAAAATCTACCGGCGGGAGTGTCTGCGGCTGGAAATGGCGCTGCAACAGGCGCAAAAGCTGGACGAGGCGGCGGGCGGCGGTTTGCAGCGGGTAGTTATGCTGCACTTTCCGCCGGTTAACGATAAACTGGCTTATAATGAAATGATTGAAATTATGCAGCATTATCAGGTGAGCCGCTGTTTTTACGGCCATCTGCATGGCGGCAAAAGCCAGGCGGCCTTGCAGGGGCGGCGCTGGGGTATTGATTTTCGGCTGGTCAGCGCGGATTATCTGGGGCATACGCCGCTGTTGATTGCGGGCTGAGCCGGGCCGCGCTGTTGTTGAAACCTGCCCGTTTAGGGGTAAATTAAGGAGTTTTGCAATGTTCTTACCAATCAATCGCCAGGATATGAACCTGCGCGACTGGCATTATCTGGATTTTTTAATTATTACCGGCGACGCTGTTGTCGATCACTATTCGTTCGGCTCGCCGCTGATTGGCCGCTGGCTGGAGCATCTGGGCTATCGGGTGGGGATTTTGGCCCAGCCGGACTGGCACAGCCCGGAGAACCTGCGCGCTATGGGCAAACCCCGTTTGGGAGTGTTGGTGAGCGCCGGTAATCTGGATTCGATGATTAATCATTATACGGCCAGCAAAAAGCCCCGCCGGCAAGATGCGTATTCGCCGGGCGGCCAGACTGGCCTGCGCCCGGATTACGCGGCGGCGGTATACAGCCGTCTGGCCCGGCAGGCTTTCCCGGATACGCCGGTGATTTTGGGCGGGGTTGAGGCCAGCATGCGCCGTTTTGCGCATTATGATTACTGGTCGGATTCGGTTAAACCCTCCTGGTTGTTGGCGGGCGGCGCGGATTTGCTGGTTTATGGCATGGCGGAGCTGACCCTGCGGGAAGTGGCGGCAACCCTGGCGGCTGGCGGCTCGGCGGCGGACTGCCGGCAGATTGCCGGCCTGGCCTACAGCCTGCCTTTGGGAGCAAATCTGCCCCAGCGGCGGGCGCTGGAAATCCCCAGCTATAAGCAGGTGCGCTCCAGCAAGCGCGCCTTTGCCCGGGCCTTTCAGCAGATTGACCGTGAGCAGAATTTTTATGACGGCAAAATTTTGCTGCAACGGCATGATGATGTGTATTTGGTGGTTAACCCGCCCCAGCGGCCGCTGACGACGCCGGAAATGGACGAGATTTATGAACTGCCTTTCAGCAACCGCTGGCACCCCAGCTACGACGAGGCGGGCGGCGTGCCGGCGCTGGCCGAGGTGGAATTTTCGCTGCTTTCGCACCGGGGCTGTTTTGGCGGCTGCGCCTTTTGCTCAATCGGTCATCATCAGGGGGCGATTATCCAAAACCGCAGTGCGGCCAGTATCCTGGCCGAGGCCAAACGGCTGACGGAAAAGCCCAACTTTAAGGGCTATATTCACGACCTGGGCGGGCCGACGGCTAACTTCCGCGGGCAGGGCTGCGCCAAGGCGCGCAAATTCGGCCCCTGCCGCAACAAAAAGTGCCTTTATCCGGAGCCTTGCCAAAATCTGCACCCGGATATGCGGGAATACAGCGGCCTGCTGCGGCAGGTGGCGGCGCTGCCTGGCGTAAAAAAGGTCTTTATCCGCTCCGGCCTGCGTTATGATTATCTGCTGCTGGACAAAAGCGACGCCTTTTTGCGCCAGCTGACGGCCAATCATGTGAGCGGCCATTTGAAAGTTGCGCCGGAGCACAGCCAGCCCCGGGTGCTGGCGGCGATGGGCAAGCCCGGCTGGCCGGTTTATCAGCGGTTTGCCGCCAAATTTGCCAAACAGAACGAGCTGGCGGGCAAACAACAATATTTGCTGCCTTATTTTATCGCGGCGCACCCCGGCTGTACCTTGCAGGACGCGGTGCAGCTGGCGGTGAAGATGAAGCAGGGCGGCTGGCGGCCGGAGCAGGTGCAGCTGTTTTTGCCCTCGCCGGGCAGCAAAAGCACCTGTATGTATTACACCGGCCTGAATCCGGACGATATGCAGCCGGTTTATGTGCCGAAAAGCCGGGAGGAGCGCGAGATGCAGCGCGCCTTGCTGCTTTTCAGCCAGTCGGAGCAGCAGGGGGCAGTGCGCCGGGCATTGCGCAAAGCCGGGCGGGAGGATTTAATCGGCTGGGGGCGGCAGTATCTGGTGCCGCCGGAGGGCGAGCCGCCCAAAACCCGGCGCAGCAAGCCGCATAACGCGCCGGCAGCGGCCCACCAAACCGCCGCTAAAAGGTCAACGGCTAAGAGATCAACGGGCAGAAAGGGGCGGCCATAATGTGCCATTTGCTGGGTTTGGGCGTAGACCTGCTGGAAAAGCGCCGGCTGGCCGGTTGGCTGGAGCGGCCCGGCGTGCGCCGGCGTTTTGCGGCGGAAGAAATCGCTTTTGCCGAGAGCAGCGGCCGCGGCGAGGAAGCGTTGGCCGCCGCTTTCGCTGCCAAAGAGGCCTTTTATAAGGCGGCCAGCGGCCTGTTGTTGGCCGATTATGCGCTGGCCGAGGTGCAGAAAATGTTCTGGCTGGCGCATTTGCGCCGTCTGCCGGACGGCAGGCCGGAAATAGTTTTGCAGGAGCCTTTGGCCGGCTGTTTGCGGGCCCAAGGCGTTGAAAAAATTTTAATTACGATAAGCCATGACCGCGAGCAGGTTCTGGCGGCGGTTTTGCTGCTTGGCGCGGACGGCGCGGCTGCCTGCGCCGCCGGAGAAAAAATATTGGCCGCGCTAAGGCCCGCCGGTTTTTGCCCGCTGTTGGAGGCGGCGGACGAGCGGCCAATCAAGCTGGATTTGGACTGGGCGGCCAAATTGCTGCCTGTTCGCCCTGCGGCGGCGCATAAAGGCAATTTTGGCCGGGTTTTGCTGGTGGGCGGCAGCAGCCAATATGTCGGGGCGGCGCAGCTGGCCGCCGAGGCCGCTCTGCACAGCGGCGCGGGGCTGGTAACCCTGGCCGCGCCCTGGCAGATCAAGCCGCTTTCGCCGGAGATTATGCGTTTGCCGCTGGCCGCGCCGGCCGGTTATCTGGCGGCGGATTGTCTGCCGGTGTTAAGGGATTTTATGGCGGCTAATAAACCGGTTTTGGCTTTGGGTATGGGCCTGGGCCGGGCGGCGGAAACCTGCGCGCTGGCGCGGGCTTTAATGCAGACGGAGCCGCCCAAGGTGATTGACGCGGACGGGCTTTTTGCGCTGGCTGAACAGTCCCAGCCGCCTGTCAATGCGGTTTTAACGCCGCACAGCGGAGAAATGGCCCGGCTTTTGGGCGCGGATTGGCCGGTTGAGCGGGTGGAGGCCGAGCGTTTGGCGGCGGTGCGGCTTTGCGCCGAAAAATATCAGGCTGTAACGGTTTTAAAAGGCTGGCACACCCTGGTTTGCGCGCCGGCTGTTGCCGGCAAACAGCGGCTTTTGGTTAATACCACCGGTAATCCCGGTATGGCAACGGGCGGCAGCGGCGACGTTTTGGCCGGGCTGATCGCCGGCTGGCTGGCGCAGGGGCTGGACGGCTGGCAGGCGGCGGCGCTGGCGGTTTTTCTGCATGGGCTGGCCGGGGATTTGGCGGCGGCGGCCAGGTCGCAGTATGCGATGACGGCGCTGGACATTGTCCGCTTTATGCCGCAGGCGTATTTACAGATTTTGGATAGGAAAGAAGCATAGAGCATATGGAGGAGAACTTGCTGACGCGGGCGGCCTGGATTGAAATTGATCTGGCGGCCCTGCGGGAAAATTTTGCTAATATTAAGGCGCTGCTGCCGGCGGACACGCCGGTTGTGGCGGTGGTTAAGGCCAATGCTTACGGCCACGGGGCTGTGCGGGTGGCTAAAACCTTGCTGGCCTGCGGAGCGGCCAGGCTGGCGGTGGCGACTTTGGACGAGGCTTTGGAACTGCGGCGGGCCGGAATAGCCGCGCCGATTATGCTGCTGGGCCTTTGCAGCAGCCAGGCGGAAGTTTTGCGGCTGGCGGTGGCCAATGAGGTGATTATGCCGGTTTATTCGCTTGAGCTGGCCGGGCGGCTGGCGCAGGCGGCGCGTGCCGAGGGGCGGCGGGCCTGCTGCCAGTTGGCGCTGGACAGCGGCATGGGGCGGATTGGTTTGCTGCCCACGCCGGACGGTTTGCGCGAGGCACAGGCGATTGCTGCCCTGCCGGATTTGCAGGTGGAGGGGATGTTCTCGCACTTTGCGGCGGCGGACGAGTTGGATAAGAGCTATGCCGAGCGGCAGCTGGCTGTTTACCGGCAGTTTGCGGCGGATTTGGCGGCGGCGGGGTTAAACCTGCCCCTGCTTAATCTGGCGAACAGCGCCGCCCTGCTGGAGCTGCCTTTGGCGCGTTTCGATATGGTGCGCGCCGGGATTATTTTGTATGGCTATTATCCCTCTGCGGAGGTGGCGCAAAGCTGCCGGGGGCGGCTGGCCCTTAAACCGCCGCTGGCTGTTAAGGCGCGCTTCACCCGCGTTGCCTGGCTGCCGGCTGGCAGCCCAATCAGTTATGGCTGTACTTACGTTTGTTCAAGGCCCTCTTTAATCGGTACGGTGCCGGTGGGTTATGCCGACGGCTGGCGGCGGGCTTTGAGCAACTGCGGGCAGGTTCTGGTGGCTGGCCAGCGGGCAAATATTGTTGGGCGCGTGTGTATGGATCAGTTTATGGTTGATTTGACGGATATTGCCGCTGAACAGCAGCTTAACCCGGCGCAGCTGGCCGGGCAGGAAGTGGTGCTGCTGGGCGCGCAGGGGGCGGACTGTATCGACGCGGAAGAGATCGCCCAAAAGCTGGGCACAATCAGCTATGAGGTTTTAAGCGCCCTGCTGCCGCGTTTGCCCAGAATTTATCTGAACGCCTAAAAAAGTGTTGACATTTTGGCAACTCTGTTATATAATATAGCAAACAAAATTGAATAGCTGTCTTCGGGGCAGGGTGTAATTCCCTACCGGCGGTGAGCTTTCCATTTCGGTGGAGGGCAAGCCCGCGAGCGCAAGCTGATTTGGTGAAATTCCAAAGCCGACGGTATAGTCCGGATGAGAGAAGATGTGAAAATAGAGCGGTGCGGCAAACTGGTTTGGTCTTTTGGTTTGCTGTGGTGCTTGATATTTTCGGCATAAAAATTTTCCTCTGCCTGAAGATTTGGGCAGAGGTCGTTTTTTTGAGGGCAGCTAAAGGGAGGTATTTTTTGATGAAAAATCAGAACAATGCTGTTATTGACAAAAAGCTGGCCTGGGATACGCGGATGTTGACGCGGATTAGCCTGTTGGCGGCGCTTTCGGTGGTGTTTCTGCTGGCGGTGCCCCGGGTGGCGCTGGTGCCCGCCGCGCCCTATCTGCAATATGATATGGCCGACGTGCCCATTTTGCTGGCGGCCTTTTTGTTGGGCTGGGCGCCGGGGCTGTGGGTGTTGGCGCTGGTTAGCCTGATCCAGGGCGTGGCGCTGGGCGAGAACGGCCTGGTTGGCGCGTTGATGCACTTCTGCGCCACCGGCGGCCAGGTTTTGGCGGCGGTGTATCTGGCTAATAAGCTGGGCGGTCTGCGCGGCCTGGCGATTGGGCTGTTGGCCGGGGCGGTTACCAGAATGTTGATTATGGTTCCGCTCAACCTTTTGATTACGGTTTATGTTTTCGGTCAGCCGGCCGAGGTGGTGCGCGCCGCCATGCTGCCAGGAATTATGCCCTTTAACTTTCTGGTGGCGGCCATTAATTCTTTAATCTTTTTTGTGATTTTTCAGGTAAACGAAAAAGTCTTTCGTAACTTGCTTAATCAGCAGCTATAACAGCCCGGCAATCTGCTGCCAGATACGCCCGGCAACAGTTGCAGCGTCTGCGTCCGCGTCGATGACGGCAATATTTTCTTCCGCCTGCAATTTGGCAAAGGCGGCAAGATATTGCCGTCTTACCGCCCGCAGGCGCTCTTCTTTTTCATAAACTTCAAGCTGCTGGCGGCTGGCAGAAATGCGCTCCAGCGCTTTGGCCGGCGGCACGTCCAGAAAAATAGTCAGGTTGGGGCGCAGAAGCTGGGCGGCGGGGCGGTTGACAGCAATTAGCCAGTCCAGATCCACATCCACGCCCTGATAAGCATAATTGGAAAAATAATAGCGGTCCGTCAGCACAACCGCGCCGTTTTGGAACTGTTGGCAAAGGCCGTCTTCGCCCAAAAGATGATTAAGCCGGTCGGCGGCAAAAAGGGCGGCGATAGTGCGGCTGTCCAGAGATATAGCGCCGCTTAAAAACTGCCGGCACATAGCGCCGATCGGCGAATTTGTCGGCTCCTGCGTGGGATAACAGGCCAGGCCCTGCGCGGCCAAGCGGTCGGCCAGCAATTTTAGCTGGGTGCTTTTGCCGGAGCCGTCGATACCCTCCAGCGCAAAAAATAAACCTTTTTTCATAATATACTCCTTTAGCATTGATTACCCCTAAAGGGCGATGGGCGTTTGGTTCAACAATTTTTTGCGCTCTGCCCAGTCCGGCATAAGCCGGGCGAGCAGGGCGTAAAAAGCTGATGAATGATTAGGCTGCAAAAAATGACAAAGCTCGTGCAGAATAACGTATTCTATGCAGGGCTGGGGCGCGGCCATTAGCTGGCTGTTGAGGGTGATAATGCCCTTTTGGCTGTGGCAGGAGCCCCAGCGGCTTTTCATTTTGCGGATTTTAAGCTGTGGCAGGGCCACGCCCAGCGGCTGGATCAGCGGG
>CAQWMM010000053.1 GCA_948907985.1 uncultured Bacillota bacterium | reverse complement strand
ATCCTCTGTCCTGTGTAAAAAACAAAAAAATATTAATACGCAAATAGTATAACACTATGGCTGCCGAATTACAAGACTTTTTTGTAAATTTTTATTTGGCAGTTTTTTTCGGGTGCATTTAAGCAGACTGTTCAGAAAATCTTTTTTGAGCAGTCTGATTTTTTGTTTTTTTTGGTGAGTTTTAGGCTTGAAAGTATATATTTTGCAGTTTTGTTAGTGATGCCTTGCCACGGAAGATTGATTTTGTCCTGTTTTTCATTAGCATAATAAGTTGAGTTTATTCAATGTCTGTAAATGCTCCACCCCGGTGGAAATTAAATATATCCGCGTGGTTTCAATGCTGCTGTGTCCTAAAACATCGGCCAGCTTAGCCACGTCTTTGCAAACCTTGTAGAATGTTCTGGCAAACAAATGCCGCAGATTGTGGGGAAACACCTTGCCGGCCGCAACTCCGGTCTGCCGACACAAAGCTTTCATCTCCGCCCATATCTGCTTACGCCCCAAACCCCTCCCGCTTCTGGTGAGAAATATCTCCCCAGAGGTTATTTTTTGCCCTTTAGCATACTTTAACAGTTTTTTGCAAAGCTTCCCCGTCAGCAAAATCGTGCGGATTTTCCCTTTCAAACTGATTTCCGCCCGGCTCTTTTTTACCGCTTCCATTGTTATGTACTTTAATTCACTAACCCTAATGCCGGTGGCGCAGATTGTCTGCATAAGCAGACTTAAGCGTTCTTTGCCCAACTCCTGCGCTTTACTAATTAGTTTCAAATATTCCGCCTGCGTCAGTTCCCGATTGGAGTTTCTGAAAAGCTGCCGTTGGATACGCAGATATTTCACTTTTAAATCTGCCCAACCGGCAAATGCCAGAAATTTATTTATGGCGGACAAAATACCGTTGACGGTTTTGGGATTGTATTTCTTCTTTATTAAATATTCTTTATATGCTGTTAGATTTTCTTTGCTTACTTCTTTTTCTTGCAGCCAGTCGGCAAATGCCTGGACGTCGTGCAAATATTTATTTATTGTGCTTTGTTCTCTCTCTTCATATTTCAAATAATCCTTGAATTGCTGCAAAAGCTCTTTTGTGATAAACTTTAACATAATCTGTTATATCCTCCCAAATTTTTCCTTTTGAGAAGATTATATCAGGTATTATACTTCCTGACTTTATTTTTTTACTAATACTAACAGGACTAGCTGAGCGTATAAGTATCCATACGAAATAAATATCCCCCGGCAATTTGTAATAGTCAAGTAAAAAACAATAATCAAGAGATCTATACAAACCCCCTGTTCAATTCTGTATTGCACAGGGGGTTAAAACCTTAAAGAATATTGACTTTTACACAGATTTCACATAAAATCACTTGTGTATTTTACAAATTTGCCATATAATTAATTTTAAACCAACAAAAATTATTAAAAGAAAGGCATAAAAACATGGAACAAACATATATGCTTGATTTTAACGCCAAAAAAGGCTTTATCTGTGATATGGACGGTGTAATTTATCATGGAAATAAGGTGCTGCCCGGCGTAGCAGAATTTATTCATTGGCTGCACAGCGAACACAAGGAATATCTCTTTTTAACCAACAACAGCGGTTACACCCCCAGGGAACTGCACCAAAAATTGGCTCGTATGGGGCTTGACGTACCGGAAGAGCATTTCTACACCAGCGCCCTGGCCACCGCCGCTTTTCTAAAAGAACAGGCTCCTGGTTGTTCGGTATTTGCTATTGGCGAGGCCGGACTGCTCAACGCTCTATATGACGCTGGTATTACCATGAATGACGTCAACCCTGATTATGTGGTTGTAGGCGAAGGGCGCACCTATTCGCTGGAAACCTTAACCAAAGCCACCAACCTGGTTTTGAACGGGGCTAAACTTATCGGCGCCAATTCTGACGTATCCGGCCCGATCGAAAACGGCATTGCCCCGGCCTGCCGCGCTTTGATTGCTCCCATCGAGATGGCCACCGGCACTAACGCCTACTTCTGCGGCAAACCGAATCCACTTATGATGCGTACCGGTTTAAGGATGTTAAACTGCCATTCCGGCGAGGCCGTTATGGTCGGCGATAGAATGGACACTGATGTCATTTCCGGCATGGAAAGCGGTATGTCTACCGTCCTGGTACTCTCCGGCGTTACAGCCAAAGATGACCTAAAAACTTACGCCTACAGGCCAACCGTTGTCTTAAATGGCGTCGGCGATATTGTTACAGCCGCGCAGTCTTGTGTCTGAGCGGATATAAATTTTAATATTAATCATATCTCAATCATTTGATTGCGATAATTACAGAAAACTTTTGACATGAATAGACACATTTCACAATGCTGAAGTTACAATTTTTTAACATAGCTATCTCCTGTTCAACCGAACATTCTTTGTCTAATTTTCTGCGTTCTTTCCATAATTCCATATCTTCATCGGTTAATCCGCTGTTTGCCAGATATTTTTCCCAGTAAGAGTCGAACCAGCTATTCATTTTGGCCTGACCGGCAGAGAATTGATCATAATTAACAAACAATCCGCCATTGGGCAATTTATCATATAATCTTGAGAACAACTTTATTTTATCAGCGTATTCCAAATGATGAATTGATAAAGCCGAAATAACTGTATCAAACATAATATCAGGCAGTTTATAAATATAATTTTCTGCCAGATATGAGATATTACGAATATTACTAAAACGCTTTCTGGCAACATTTAACATATCATCAGCAATATCCGTAAGCAGATATTCAGATTCCGGAAACTGTTTATACCAAAAGTAAGTTAACAATCCGGTTCCTGCGCCCAAATCAATAATACGTTCGGGCGCATTTATGTTTGCTGTAATAAATTTTGTTGTTTCATTATAGAAATCATCAAAACAGGGAATGAATTTTTTACGCTTGCTATCATACTCTTCGGCAATCAAATTAAATTGTTTCTCAATGTTCATCTTTAGCCCCCCATTTTTATGTATTGAATTATAACACTCGCCATGATATAATTCAATACATAGTTTTTATAAAAGATATAAATACAATTTATATATATGATTAAACACAAGCTCAAGCCGTCCGGCAATCAAATCCGGATGGCTTTATTTTAAGCAGCAAGCCTAAACATATTTGCGCAAATGCAGCAGAGCGTTTTTCTCCAGCCGGCTGACCTGCGCCTGGCTGATACCGATTTCTTCGGCCACTTCCATCTGCGTTTTGCCCACAAAAAAGCGCAGATTAATAATCTTCTGCTCACGCTCGTTCAAACAATCCAAAGCCGTGGCAATGCTTAACTCCTCCGTCCAGCGCTGATCGTTCTCCCGCTCGTCTTTCACCTGGTCCACCACATAAATTGGATCGCCTCCGTCATTATAAATTGGTTCAAACAGGGATACCGGTTCGGCAATCGCATCCAGCGCAAAAACCACCTGATTGGCCGGCAGGGACAGACGCTCGGCGATTTCCTGAATTTTCGGCTCCACCCCTTTTTGCGCCGCCAACTCGTCGCGGGCTGTCAGCGCCTTATAGGCAATATCGCGCACCGAACGGCTCACCCGAATAGAATTATTATCCCGCAGATAGCGGCGAATTTCGCCAATCACCATCGGCACGGCATAGGTTGAAAAGCGCACGTTCAGGCTCAAATCAAAATTATCAATCGCTTTCAGCAAACCAATGCAGCCCACCTGAAACAAATCGTCCGGATTTTCTCCGCGATTGCCAAAACGCTGCACAATGGATAGCACCAGGCGCAAATTGCCCTGCGCCAGCTCGTCCCGGGCCGCCTTATCCCCGGCCTGAGCCAACACAAAGAGTTCCCGCATTTTCTCATTATTCAGCAAGGGCAGCTTGGACGTATTAACACCGCAGATCTCCACTTTTCGCAATAAAATCGCCTCCCAGCAAATTCGCTCAAACTTATAAAAATTATTGCCAGGCCAATGTGCAAATATACGATTTAAGACAAGCCAATTTTTACCCTTTTCCAAACAAAGTATTACATAAAATACTACGCCGGCAACTACTCCATTTTGGTGATTTCTTTGCGCAGGCGATTGAAAATCCTTTTCTCCAGCCGGGATATGTAGGATTGTGATATACCCAGCAAATCGGCCACCTCTTTTTGGGTTTTGGCCTCGCCGCCGGAAAGGCCAAAACGCAGCTCCATAATCTTTTTTTCCCGCGGCGTCAGCTTTTCAATAGCCAGCCGCAGCAGCTTTTTGTCCACCTCCTCCTCCAGCTCGCGATAAATAATATCGCCGTCTGTGCCCAACACATCGGATAGCAGCAGCTCATTGCCGTCCCAGTCAATATTCAGCGGCTCGTCAAACGAAACCTCGCTTTTCAGCTTGCTGGTACGCCGCAGACACATCAAAATTTCATTCTCAATGCAGCGCGAGGCATAGGTGGCCAGCTTAATCTTTTTTTCCGGTTCAAAGGTATTCACTGCCTTAATCAGCCCAATCGTGCCAATGGACGACAAATCCTCAATGCCGATACCGGTGTTTTCAAACTTGCGCGCAATATACACCACCAGCCGCAGATTATGCTCAATCAAGGTACTGCGCACGCTGACGTCGCCGGCGGAAAGCCGGCTCATCAGTTCCGCCTCCTCTTCGGCGGAAAGAGGGGCCGGTAAAGTTTCGCCGCTGCCCACATAAAAAATGCTCTCACACTCATCCGCACCAAACAAATGGTTCAAATAGGCCCCCAGCATATCCCGCAGCGCAAAAAGTCCGTCGATATTACATTTTATTTTCATGCCCAATTCCTTTCCTCATAAAAATCCACCAAACCAAGTTCAACTTCTACCAAAGCCCCCGCCGGCCGCCGGCTGGATACCGGCAGCAGCTGCAAATCCGGGGCGGGCGCGGGCGGGGCGGCCGCCGGCTGCTCCCAAAGCATCGCCTCATCAGTCAAAAGCGCCTCCGGGTTGATGATTGCCCGGCAGCCTTTCAGCCCATAAAGCGGCAGCGGAGAAATACCCAGTACCACATCCTGCGCGCACTGCACACTGCGTCCGTCAGCTAGCCGAAAATGCAGCCTGTCCGGCACAAAGCCAAGCAGCAGCCCGCCGCTTTCGCCCACCGAACTGAACGGCAGCAGCAGCATGCGCCCAGCCCAGTCAAAAGACTGACATTCCAGCCACACCTGATAAGGGCGGGCGTTTTCTCCCTCTTTTTTATAAAGCGCCGCCAGCTTATACCAAAGCGCCGCCGGCAAAACCCGCCGCAGAGCGGTCAATTCCACCAGCATAACCGGCCGCTGTTTAACAGGATCACGCAGATTGTTGCCCGTATCCAAAAAACAATTCAGATTGACCTTTTCAGCGCCAATATTAATTTCCACCTGACTGGCCAGCCCAAAGCGGCGTAACATTCGCCGAAACCCGCCAATCCCCAGCAGCCCCAGACCAATGGCCAGAAGCAGGGCCGGCAGCAGCCAAACCGAGGCCACGCTTTCACCAAAGCCCCAGCCCAGCATAGCCCTTAGCGCCAAAGTCAGGCCGGCCATAGCGCAGCTGATTAAATAAAAGCTGGCCAGCAGCCAGCCAAAGCGCCGCCACGGCAAAAAACCAAAAGCCGTCAGCAGCAGCAAAATCGACACGCCCACTGCCGCCGGCCAGACATAAAGCGGGGCCAAAACCGGAAACAACAGCCCCACCCCATAAAACGCCCCCAAAGCCGCCGCCGCGCAAAGCCGCGGCCAACTGGTCAGATAACAGCCAAAGCGAGCCGTCGCCCACAAAATTGTCAAATCTAGCACAAAATTTACGCCCCAAAGCACGTCCGCATAAACTGCATAAACCAAAAGCACCGCCTCCTCTCCTTGTGAAAATTATAATCTTTTGCACCGGCAAAAGATGTCACAATGAGTAAAAAACGATGCTCTTTATTACAACAAATTATTCGATTTTTGGTTGCTTATCACCCGATTTATCGGCGTTTTTGCCCCTTTTTGGTTCCCGCTGCGGGGCCTTGCCCGGAAAACGCCCCGAAAGCACCCCGCCCAACCGGCCGCTCTCCGAGGCCGTCAGGCTGGCCCAGCCCTCCGCCTGCACCTTATCCCACAGACCAAGTTCTTTGGCAACTTCGGCCTTGGCCGCCTCCCAGCCATCGGTGCGCCTTTTCATCTTGCTTTTGCGGGAACGCTCCTCGCCCGGCTCGTTGCTTTGCAAATTCTTTTCTGAAATTTTCTGCCGCGACATTCTTATCACCTCATATCCGCTGATAAGCTTAGCCTGCCCGGCCGGCAAAATAATTATTCCTCCGGCCAGGGCTTTTGCAGCCAGGTATTATCATCCAACAGTAACAGGCGCGGCTCCGCCCCCAAAAGCTCCGCCAAACGCCGGGGCAAATCCGCCCGCTGGACCAGCGGCGCGGCAAATTGCACATCCACCTGATCGGAAAAGGCCGTATTTTTTAACTCCCAGCCGCTGCTTTGCAAAAAATTAGTCAAACGCTGCCAGTTGGCATAATCAACAGATAAGGCGTAAAGCGCCGCCGGCTGACAGCTAACCAGCCTGGCAGCAGCCAAAGCCGCCTTGGCCGCCGCCGAATAAGCCCGTACCAGGCCGCCCGTACCCAGCAGAATACCGCCAAAATAACGAGTTACCACCACGGCGGTATTTTTTAGGCCCCGCCCGCGGATTACTTCTAAAATTGGCCGGCCGGCGGTGCCGGACGGCTCGCCGTCGTCGCTGGAGCGCTGAAACTGATCGTTCTCGCCGGCCTGATAAGCGTAGCAATTATGGGTAGCGTCCCGATGACGGCTGCGAATTTCCTGCAAAAAGGCCTGGGCCGCCGCCTCGTCGGCCACTGGGGCGGCATAGCCGATAAAGCGGGACTTTTTTTCCACCAATTCCGCCGAGGCCGGCGCTGCCAGGGTTACAAAATTCTGCATAACCGCCCCCGTCTATAACAAATCTGGAAAGCCCTGCTGACGCAAAGCCTCAAACAGCACCACGGCCACCGCGTTGGATAGGTTCAAAGAGCGGTATTCACTGCGCATCGGAATCCGCAATCGTTTGTCCGGGTAAGCCTTGTGCAGTTCTTCCGGCAGGCCGGCGGTTTCCCGGCCAAAAACAAGAAAGGCTCCGCGGGGATAACTGATTTCCGTATAAGGTACGCTGCCTTTGGTGGTGGCCAAAAAAATCTCCGCGCCGGGGTTGCGTTCCAAAAAATCCTGCCAATTATGATATGTATAAAGCTGAAGTTTTTGCCAGTAATCCAAACCCGCCCGGCGCACCGCCCGCTCGCTGATGTCAAAGCCCAGAGGCTCAATCAGGTGCAGAGCGGCCCCCGTAACCACACATGTTCGGGAAATATTGCCGGTATTAGCCGGGATCTCCGGCTCATAAAGCACAATATTCAGCGCCGGCGCCAGAGCAGGCTCCGCCCAGGGCGTGCTGTTGGGCTGCGGCCAATGGCGCAGATCCGGCACGTTTTGATAAGTTGGAAAAGCAGCCTGTTTATTTTGTTCAGTCAAAATGTATCACTATCCTGTATAAAAATTTTTTCTACCATATTATATATCGCCCACAAACTGGCTAAATATATTTTCGGCCCCGGTCAGATGATTTCCTGCCGAATATCGGTTAATTCCAGATCCGGGCTGAAGTTTTCAACAAATTGGCCGATGCTGGCCAGCATACTTTCCACATGGCGCTGCTGATTGCCCACCACTGCCACGCCCAGAGTGGAACGCTGCCAAAGCTCCTGTTGCCCGGCCTCGCACACCGCCGCCGGGAATTTATTATGCAGGCGCGCCTGCAAACTTTTCAGCAGCGCCCGCTTATCCTTTAAGGAATGAGCGTTCGGCAGGAAAAGCTGATACTCCGCTATGCCAACCAACATCCCATCATCTCCCAAATTTTTTATACTTTAAGAAATGAACCTTCGGCCAAAAAGCAGATAGCCCGCTATGCCGTCCAACATCAAACCGACTAAGATTTTATCCGCCAATCAATTCATCCAAAGATTCCAAAAGCTCGTCCAGTTCCTCCTGCGAGGCTAACTGATAACCGCCGTTCTCCAGGCTGGCTACAAAATCCGCCGGTAGTTCGGCGCTTAAGGCCACGGCCGGCATCTCCAGCAAAAGCTGGCCGGTGTGCTGCAAATTACCCTCATAAACCGCCAAGCCGCGTTCTGTTTGGCAGAGCAAGCGTTGGGCGGCTTCGTCCGGGCAAAGCCCTGGCTCCTCTTTCTGCAATTCCAGGCTTTGCGCCCCCGTCTGCGCCACAGCCCAGCCCTCCAAAGCCAACTCGTCAAAAGAACGCCCCTGCCACTCGCTGCCAGCGGCAGAAAGCTGCTGCTCCACGGTATGCCCACATTCCGGGTAAACCTCCCGTACCGTCAGCCGCATATCCGGCAGAACCGTCTTAACCTCCGCCTCCAGAGTAGTAACCGGCGTGCCCAGAGCCATATAAGGCTCGTCCACTTTTTGCGGGCTATCCATCAACACAAAATATATATACGACGCCGAGGCCGTAAAAACAAACACCAAAAACAAAGACACCGCAAACCAAAATCGCCGCATAAAGCAATCAAACCTCCAGCCGCCCCTTAAAGGGCCAATTTATGCTATCAGTTTGCCCACTATTGGCGCTGCACATACCTGTCGCCGGCAGTTTTCTGCGCATTTTTACGGCTTAAGATTATTATACAGGCCAATAGTGGGGGCTGTCAATGGTTTGCGGATTTTTGTATAAAAGATTTATTCAACGTCCGTATTTAAACGCTTATCGGCAGCGCCTCCGCTTCATCCGACGCGGCCGCCGCGTCTGCCTGGGCCTGCTGCTGTTTTTGCCGGCGGGCCGCGTTGAACTCGCTAAGCTGCTGGCGCATACCCTGCCCCAGGCGCTGGGTTCCGCTTACAGTCTGCTGCCAAAGGCCGGCGGCGCGCTCTCTGGCCAGATTGAAATTAACCTGCAAAACTCCGGCGCTGATTTGCAGATGCTCCAGGCAGCTGCGGTCAACCACAACCGCGTCCGCGCCAATGGTAATGATAAAGCTGGCCGGCACTGAAACCCGTCCGGAAAGCAGCCCGCCCAGCGCTCCGCCGGCAATACCGCCGCTAACGTCCAGCCGGCTGATACGCCCGCTTTCCCGCTCAATAAAGAACCTCTCCACTTTACCCAAAAGCTGCCCCTCGTCGCTGATAATACGGTTGCCCACCAGGCCGCAGGGTTTATGCATATATTCGACAATTCGCGGCAAATTCACCGCCCGCTTGGCCGACTGCTTTTCATCAATATTAATAACGTCCTCGCCAATGCTGCGGATTTTGGCAGCTGGAATAACCCGCACGTCATGATACCAGCCCCGCTTATCCACCGCCAGCGCCAGCAGGCATTTTTCCACCGGATCAATGATTATATTCTTCACCACGCCGACGGCCTCGGCCTCGTTGATACTGAAAACCGGCATATCCAGCAAATACATAGCGTTAACTTCGCTTGTATTCCTATTTTTTTCCAACATATTTTTCACGCTCCCCTTCTTTCTCTGCTGCTAAATTAATATGCCTCCCCCGGCGAACTATGCCATTTTTTTAGCTAATAAACTTTTTTTTATTAAGCAAATTTTATTAGAAAAAAAATCAAACAAACCCTTTAATTAGCAGTCTATTTGTGTTAAACTATAATTTACGAATCATTTTATTCATATAAATAGGAGTATAATATGACAAAGCTAATCGTCGGTCTGGGCAATCCCGGCGCGGAATACCGCAATTCCCGGCATAACCTGGGCTTTATAGCTGTTGATTATCTGGCCAATCAGCTGGGGCTGGAGTTTAATAAAAACAAATTTTCAGCCAGCGTCGCCGAAGGACGCTATCTGGGAGAAAAACTGCTGCTGCTGAAACCCCAGACCTTCATGAATTGCAGCGGTCAGGCCGTGGCAGCCGCAGTTGATTTTTATAAAATCCCGCATGAGGATATTCTGATTTTGTTTGACGATATGGATTTACCCTGCGGCCAGCTGCGCCTGCGCCAGAAAGGCTCGGCCGGCGGCCACAACGGCATTAAGGATATTATTGCACATCTGGGCAACGACAACAAAATCAGCCGCTGCAAAATCGGTATCAATCATCCGCTTTATGGCGATACCGTTAACTATGTGCTGGGTTCATTCAGCGAGGAGGAAAAACAACTGCTGCGGCCCGCCGTGCGCGCCGCCGCCGCCGCCGCCGTCTGCTGGCTGGAAAAAGGTATCGTTGCCGCCATGAACGAATTTAACGGGCCGGATAAACCGGGCCAGAAAAAGCCGCAGCAGCCCTGAGGCTCCCGCCACCCCAATTTAATTTCAGGCAATCAACAAAAAATAAGGAGTTAAACAATGCTGCAACAGGATCTACTAAACGTTATTAAAGATAACGAACCAATTAACAGCCTGTTTCAATATCGCCATAATCGAGCGCCATTTGCCGTCGGTCTGCCGGGCGGACTTTTGGCGGCCGCCGCCGCCAGCCTGTTTTGCAGGCAGCAGCAAAGCCTCTGCCTGCTGACGCCGGACACGGACAGCGCCGCCGTCGTTGCGCAAAACCTGAAAGCGCTGCTGCCGGAAACGCCAATCTTTGTGCTGCCGCCGTTAGAAATTTCTCCTTTAACGGATTTTCAGCCGGAGGCCGAGGTGATCGCCCAGCGCCTAAAGGCCCTGTCCGCCCTGGTGCAGCCCCAGCCGGCCATAATCGTTACCCCCGCCGAATCACTGCTGGGCAAATTCCAAAGGCGGGATACCTTTCAGCAGGATAAATTAACGCTTAAACCCGGCGCGCAACTGGAAATTGACGAGCTGGCCCGCCGGCTGGTAGATTTGGGGTATCGCCGGGAAGCCATGATCGACGCGCCCGGCGCTTTTGCCTGCCGCGGCGGCATTGCCGATATTTTCCCGGTCGGCTGGGGCCGGCCTGTGCGTCTGGATTTTTTTGACTGCGAAATCGAAAGTATTCGCTTTTTTGATCCGGCCACCCAGCGCTCCGCCGAAAACTGCCGGCAAACGCTGGAATTATACCCCTGCCAGAACAGCCTGCAACAGGACGGCGACTTTTTTCTTGCTTATTTGCCAGCCGGCGCGCCCCTGCTGCTGCTGGAACCGGCCTTATGCGAAAAAAGCCTGCACGATGCGGAAAAAGAGCGTCAGCTTTATTTTGACGACCTGTTGAACGCCAAACGTTTAACCAAACAACAACTGCAAACAATTTTAGGCAATTATTTGCCGGCCGAACAGGTTATTGAACAAATTAACCGGCGCAACCACACCTCATTTACCGGCCTGCCCCAGCGCTGTGCAATCAGTCAGCAGCAACACGTTGAACTGCAAGCGCTGGAGTTGCCGTCATATACGGGCCAGTTAGCCATTTTTGCCCAGGATCTGCAAAAATGGCGGCAAAACGGCTGGTACATCTTTTTTTGTGCCAGTTCTCAACTGCGCGCGGAACGTCTGCGCGCCATCTTAAACGATTATGATTATCCCCAGGCCGCCATTGGCGTCTGCGCTTTGGCCAGCGGTTTTGAATATCCCGCCGCCAAACTGGTGGTAATAACCGAAAAAGAACTGCTGGGCAAAGCGGCCAAAAGTCAGCAAAGCCGCGGCAAAGCAAGTCAAGAAGCTGATCTGAGCGCCTTTGTGGAACTAAAACCGGGCGATTATATCGTCCACACCAATCACGGCATAGGACGTTTTGCCGGTATAGAGCGGGTAACCGCCGACGGCGTAACCGCTGATTATCTGAAAATTGAATACGCCGCCGGCGATAAACTTTTTATCCCTGCCGAACAGATGCACATGGTGCAGAAATATATTGGCAACGGCGCCGCCGCCCCCAAGCTGGACAGACTGGGCAGCAACCGCTGGGATAAGGTTAAAGCCAAGGTTAAAGCCTCGGTGCAGGATATGGCGGAAGAACTTTTGCAGCTTTACGCCCAACGGCAACAGGCGCAGGGCTATGCTTTCTCGCCGGATTCTGCCTGGCAGCAGGAATTTGAAGACGCTTTTGAATACGAGGAAACCCCCGGCCAAATGCAGGCTTTGGACGAGATCAAAAAAGATATGGAAAGCAGCCGCCCCATGGATAGGCTGCTTTGCGGCGACGTAGGTTATGGTAAAACCGAACTGGCTATGCGCGCCGCTTTTAAAGCCATCCAGGACGGTAAACAGGTGGCTATGCTATCGCCAACCACCTTGCTGGCTGAACAGCATTTTAACACCTTCCGCCAGCGTTTCGCCAATTACCCGGTCAGGATGGGTATTATCAGCCGCTTTGTCAGCCCCAAAAAGCAAAAAGAAATTTTGGCCGAAACCGCGGCTGGTCAACTGGATATCTTAATCGGCACTCACCGCCTGCTCTCCAAAGATATTAAATTTGCCGATCTCGGCCTGTTAATTGTGGATGAGGAACAACGCTTTGGCGTGGCGCATAAAGAGCGCATCAAGCAAATCCGGGGCAATATCGACGTGCTGACGCTTTCCGCCACGCCGATTCCCCGCACGCTGCATATGTCGTTGGTGGGTATGCGGGATATGAGCGTAATCACCACCCCGCCCA
>CAQWMM010000052.1 GCA_948907985.1 uncultured Bacillota bacterium | reverse complement strand
CACCCCCAGCCGGTTTTAAGGCAGAGCCACCAGCAAATTACCCATGCTAATAGTTATGCTGATATTTTATAATAAAGAAAAAAGATTGCCGCTTATATCAGCGCAGAGCCACCAACAAATTACCCATACTAATAGTTATGCTGACAATGAAAAAAAAGAATAGTCCGCTGATCGCCGTAACCGCAAAAAACAACTGCACCACGCCGCCCATACTGTTCATGGCCTTAGCCAGAGCGCTGTCGCCCAGCGGCTCCACCAGGGCCGCCGTCAGACGCAGCAGCAGCGATAACAGCAAAATCTTTACCGCCGGCACAATACAAATCAGCAGCAAAACCACCAGCCCAAACATGCCGATTAAATTTTTCAGCAGCAAGGCGGTGCCAATCACCGTATCCAGCGTATCCGCCAGCGTGCGCCCCACCACCGGGATAAACAGGCCAGCGGCGCTTTTGGCTGCTTTCAGCCCCAGCCCGTCGATAACCGAGCCGCCCAGCCCCAACAGCCCCAACAATGCGCCGAACAGCGTCAGCATAATACTGAATACCCCCATCGCCAAATCCCGGCAAAGCTTGGCCAAACCGGCAAGCTTAATATGCGGCGAAATCTGACCGCCCACCGTCAGCGCACCGCAAATATAAAGCAGCGGCAACACAAAAATACGCAAAACATGTAAGGCGCTGGACACCGCCGCCAACAGCAGCGGATTATAAAGCCCCACCGAGCCGGCGCCGCCCAAAGACACCAGCAACGTCAGCAAAACCGGCAGCAGCGCGTATAAAAAATTGCTCATCCGCTCCACCGCCTCGGCGGCCGCCCCGCCGGCGATAATAAACACCTGCAAAACCACGCCGAACAGGGCCAGATACACAATGCGCCGCGCAAAATCCGCCACGCCCCGGCCCGGCAGGTGCGCCAGCAGCAGGCCAAAGGTTGAAAACACCACCAACCGCCCCAAAATCTGCGCCGCCGCCTTAAGCTCCCGCAAAAACACCGCCGCCAGAACTTGGAACAACAACCCGATGTCCACCCTGATCTCGCCGGCAAGAACCCCCTGCCAAATCTCCTGCAAGGCGTCGGAGCCAGCCGCGTCACGCAGATACTCGGCCACATAATTAATAGCCTCTTCCAGCCCAACCATATCAAGAGCAAGCGCGTCTACATTCATGGCAATATATTCACCACACTGTCTAAAATGTTCACCACAATCGGCACCGCCAACAGCAGCACCACCACCTTGGCCGCCAGCTCCACCTTTGCCGCCAGCGCGCTTTCACCAGCGTCACGGCAAAGGCCGGACGCAAATTCCGCCACATAGCTGACGGCAATTATCTTTAACAGCACGCTTAAGTAAAGCTGGTTCAGCCCAGCTTCGTCCGCCACCCGCCGAAACACCTGCAAAACCTCGTCCAATAACGGCAGCAGCCGCCAGATAATCAAAACGCCCAGGGCCAGCTGCAAGATAAAAGCCAGGGGCGGAAGCCCGCTCTGTTTCAGCAGCAAACTGGTCAAAAGCCCGGCCAGCGCCAGCCCCAGCACCGCCAAAAAGGTACTCATACCGCCCACCTAATACAGGCTGAAAACGCTCTGCACCTCGGCAAAAAGCGAGATCACCAGCGGCAGAACCCTAAGCAGGGCCACAATCAGCCCCACCAACAGCACCAGATAACTATATTCTTCCCGCCCGGCCTGTTTCAACAGGGCGTTAATCACCGTGACGGCGATAGCCAGCCCCGCCAGAAAAAAGATAACGCCAACCTCCACCACCAGCCCAACCCCCTTTATCCAAGCAAAGTCCGCCAATCAAAATTATAAACCAAACCACAATCTGGACCGTTATCAAAGCCACAGACAAATCAACAACAGACCGCTGCACCAGCCCAGCCCCCCCAACAAACGGTTCAGGCGGGCACTGCGCTCCGCCGCCTCCGCCGCCAGGTTAGTCAAACGCTGCTCGGTCAGCGCCAAAAGCCGCTGCTGGTTAGCCAGGCCAGAGCCGCCCAACCCCTGGCCCAGTTCGGCCAAAGGCTGCAAATCAACCGCCAGCAAATGCCAGCCGCCCTTTTGCTCATCCATAAGCCGCCGCCAAAGCTCCGGCAGGGCCTGCGCCGCCGGCGTTTGCAGCTGATCGGCCAAAGCCGCCCAAAAGCGCCCCACCACGCCCGGCGTCTGCTCCGCCGCCAGCACGCAAAGGCGGGGCAGCGGCGACAAGCCATAACTCATCTCCGCTTGCAGCAGCCGCACCGCCGCCTGCCAGCTTAAAAGTTCCGCCGGCCTTTGGCTTAAAGCAAAACGCACCTGCCCAAAGCCGCCCACCGTGGCCAGCAAAATCAATAAACCGCCGCAAATATTCAACATAACAGCGCCCGCCCCCCCGCGTCATAAACCGCCGCCGGCAGCAGGCGGCCGCCGGCTCTCTTCAACAGCAGCAAACGTTCAAAAAAGCCCTGCCGCAGCAAATCACCCAGCCAGGGGCGCGCCAAAAGTTCTTCCCGGCTGCCGCCATGGGCGCTGGCCAAAACCGCCACCCCAGCGTTCAGCGCGGCACAGAGCGCCTGACAATCCTCCCGGCTGCCCACCTCGTCGGTAACCACCACCTGCGGCCCCATTGAGCGCAAGAGAATCATCACCGCCTGCGCCTTGCCGCAGGCCGAAATAACATCACAACGGCTGCCAACGTCCAGCTGGGGCACGCCGTCAGCCACAGCGGCAATCTCCATGCGCTCGTCCGCCAGACCAATATTTAAGGGAGCAATCCCCGCCTCACCCTCGGCCAGAGTGCGTACCAAATCCCGCAGCAAAGTGGTTTTACCCACCCCCGGCGGCGCGGCCAGCAAAGTACGCAGCACCCTGCCCCCGGCCAAAATATATGGCAGAAAGGGCTTGGCCACCCCGGGCAGGGCGCGCGCCAGGCGAATATTCATGCTGGCCAGCTGCTTAAAGCCGCCCAGCCGGCCATCCGCAAACCAGGCCTCGCCCACCAGACCAACCCGGTGGCCGCCGGGCAGGGTTACAAAACCCTGTTTTAGCTGTTCCTCATAGGCATAAACCGAGTTCTGCAAAAAAAGCCGCAGCTGCTGTTCCTGCAAGGCGGCCGCCCAGCGCAGCGGCAGAGTTCTCTCGCCCGCCGCCAGACACAGCCGCACCGGCTGGGCAACCCGCAGACGGATTTCCTGCAATTTATCCCAGGACAAATCCGGCTCCGCCGCCAGTGCCGCCGCCAGCGCCGGCGTCAGCAATGCCCGCAGTTTCTCAAAAGCATCATTTTTCATCAAACCAGCCGCCAACGGCCCCACCTCCCCGGCCTTTTGCTATATTCTATTAAGCTTGGCCGCGCCGCAGAACCAAAATTTACGCCCTATTTTTCGCATCAAAAACAACGGTAACACTTGTTTTTCAACAGATTATGTTTTATAATTGTTTAAGCTATAAAAGGAGGTCATTTAATATGGATTTTTTGCAGCATACCCAGCGTCAGAAAACTGGCGTTCGTCCCCGGCAAATTGTCTTTGAGAAAGAAAACACCGAAAACACATATATCTCCTGGAAAGACAAGATGAAACCGCGCATTGATTTAGAAGACGGTATCACCCAGGAGGAGTATCAATATTTGGCTTCCCGCTGGAATGAGATGCTATCCCTGGCTGAAACGATTATCTGGCAGAACTATCTGGACCCCAACAGCGACGACCTCATGTCTGAAGTAGATTCGTTCCCAGATATCCGCTACCTCACCGGCAATTACTATGTCGGGGATGTGTCCTACGGCTATGTCTATCGGGATAAAAAAAACCGCCCCTACCAAATCAAAAAAGGGCGTATGCGGCATAAGTATCACAACGGTAAAGAATGGGTGGAAGAATGGCTGCCTATGGACAGCCCGGAAATCACCCGGTATTACCAAATTATTTTCTCCCTCCGCCTCACTGGTGATGCGAATGGCCAGGAGGATGATTATATGGGCCTGGATCTGGAGGCGGAATTTTTAAAGCTGGACGATCCCATAGAATTTGAGATACTTTCCCACGACGTAATTTAACCAGTTATTTTATCACGTTGCCACATAGACGCTTTCACAGAAAATATCACTGCTGATTATATAATATAAAAGGGCAGGACAAACCATAACGGTCTGTCTTGCCCTTAACATTTTTATAACGCTTTGCCCTGTGGCAGAAAGCTTTTACAGTCTATTTAATCTGATTTTATTTGATTGGTTCAAAGTCAGCCGCGCCATGTTTGCACAGCGGGCAGACAAAATCCTCCGGCAGTTCGTCGCCCTCATAAACGTAGCCGCAGACCTTGCAGACAAAGCCTTTTTTACCCTCGGTTTGCGGCTTGGGCTTGATATTCTTCTGATAATAGTTATAAGTTACGGTTTCTTTATCGGAAAGCACCCGGGCCTCCGTTACCGAACAGATAAACATTCCATGCGAATCCAGATCCAGATATTGCTCCACCTTAAGCGACATAAAGGAATTAATGTATTTAGGCAAAAAGGCCAGCCCGTTATCCGAATGCAGCGGCGTCAGATCCGCAAATTTATCAACGCTGCGCCCGCTTTGAAAACCGAAATTCTCAAACAGGCTGAAAGGAGTTTCCACCGTCAGGCAGTTAACGTTCATAATTCCGGTTTGCCTGATAACATGGTGAGAATAATTCTGTTTGTTAATAGTTACGGCAATCCGGTTGGGCGTGCTGGTAACCTGCGCCACCGTATTCACAATCAGACCGTTATCCTTTTTGCCGTCGTTGCAGGTAACCACATACAGACCGTAGCCAATATTAAACAAAGCCGAAAGATCGTTTTTGTTGGCGGTTTCGTCGTGTTGGGCCAGATAATCGCGGCAAAGTTCGTCGGCCAACGCGTCCAGCTGGGCGCGGCTCTCCGTATTCAGGGCCGAGGTTAACCTGACGGTGGTATCGGCGAAAGTCAGGTTCTTGCAGCCGGCCAGCATATTACGCATAGTTTTGGCGGCCAGCGGCGCCCAGGAGCCGTTTTCAATCAAGGCCACCGTTTTGTTTTGGAAGTTGCGCTCCGTCAAATGATTGATAAATTCTTTCATATAAGGGAAAATGTCCGCGTTATAGGTGGTTGTCGCCAGCACCAGCCGCCCCAGACGAAAAGCGTCAGCCACCGCCTGCGCCAGATCACAGCGCGCCAGATCGTAAATCACCAGTTCCGGACAGCCGCGGCCGCGCAGTTTATCAGCCAGCTGCTCCACCGCCTGCCGGGTATGGCCATAAACCGAAGTGTAGGCCAGCATAATACCCTCGCTCTCGCTGGTATAGGAAGACCACAGATTATACAAATTGAGATAATAAGCCAGATTTTCCGTCAAAACCGGGCCATGCAGCGGGCAGATTGCCGCAATATCCAGCTTGGCGGCTTTCTTCAACAGGGCCTGAACCTGCGCGCCATATTTGCCCACAATGCCGATATAATATCTTCGGGCCTCGTCCGCCCAGGGCTCGTCCACATCCAAAGCGCCGAACTTGCCAAAGCCATCCGCCGAGAACAGCACCTTATCCAAACTGTCATAGGTAACAATCACCTCCGGCCAATGCACCATCGGCGCGGCCACAAAGGTCAGCTTATGCCGGCCCAGACACAGCTCGTCGCCCTCGCCCACCACCAGACGCCTCTCAACAAAATCAGTGCCGAAAAAATTCTGCATCATATTAAAAGCCTTGGCCGAGGCCACAATCACCGTCTGTGGATAATTCTTCATAAAATTGGCAATGTTGGCCGAATGATCCGGCTCCATATGCTGAACCACCAAATAATCCGGCTGCCGCCCAGCCAGCGCCGCCGTCAGATTATCCAGCCATTCGTGCCCAAAATTACGGTCAACGGTATCCATAACCGCAATTTTTTCATCCAAAATCACATAAGAATTGTAAGAAATCCCGTTAGGCACCCGATACTGCCCCTCAAACAAATCAATCTGATGATCATTAACGCCAACATAGCGAATATCCTGGCTTATTTTCATTTCCATTCGCGCTCATCTTCCTTTCTGCAAAAAATTGGTTAAAAAAATTATACTACATCTTCCAACGTTTTACAAGACGAAAAGATGTAGTATAAAAATTTAATAGCAATAAAAGCGCGAAATTTTTTCCGGAAAAAATCAATCAAGCTGCCGATACAGCGCCGCCAGCTTTTCCGCCGGCAAGGCCAGTTCCTGATCCCCCGGGCGCACCAACGCCAGCGGCGGCTGCCCCAAAAGCTTTTCCAGCATCAGACGGTTGTCGCGGTGAATAATCTGGCTTTCGTCATAGTTGTTTAAAATTATGCCGGCCAGCCGCAAATTATGGTTCTGCATATACTCGCAGGTGGTTACCACCGAGTTCAGCGTGCCCAGGCCGGCATCCGCCACCAAAAGCACCGGCAAATCAAGCTCGCGGATAATATCCGCCAAAAAAAGCTGTTGCCGCTCGTCATAGCGAATCGGGCAGACAATCCCGCCGCTGCCCTCCATGGTTACATAATCCGCGCCGGCGCAAACCCGCTGAAAATCCGCCCGGATTTTGGCCAGCTCCACCGGCAGATTTTCCAGCTGCGCCGCCAAATGAGGCGATACCGCAGGCTCGTAAATATAAGAAACCATTTCTTCATAACTCTGTTTAAGCCCCGCCACCCGGCGCACATAATCAGCGTCGCCCGGAATCAGCTGGCCGTTCAGCCACTCCGCGCCGCTCAAAGCCGCTTTATAATAGGAAGCTTTAAACCCGGCCTGCACCAGTTTTTTAATCACCAGCGCGGTTACATAGGTTTTTCCCACATCAGTTCCCGTGGCGCTGATAAAAAGTCCCTTACTCATCTAACAACGCCCTCCTGTATCCCAAACCGGCAATAATTTCTTTATCCGAGGCAATCGTTTCGCCAGTGGTGGTCAGCATATCGCCGGAAATGGCCGCATTCGCCCCAGACTGGAAACAGGCCCGGCCGCTGTCGCCCAGCAGCAAACGGCCGCCCGCCAGACGAATTGCCGCCCGGGGCAGAATAAACCGAAAGACCGCGCAAACCCGCCGCATATCGTCGTTAGTCAGCAATTCATTATCCGCCAGCGGCGTACCGGGGATTGGATTCAGCATATTCACTGGCACCGAACTTACGCCCAGCTCCCGCAGTTGCAGCGCCATATCGATCCGATCCGCCATGCTCTCGCCCAGGCCCATAATACCACCGCTGCAAACGGATAAACCAGCCCGCTGCGCCGCTTTGATCGCCGCAATTTTATCATCATAGCTATGCGTGGTGCAAATATTGGGAAAAAAGTTGCGCGAGGCCTCCAAATTATTATGAACGCGGCTCAATCCGGCGGTTTTCAGCTTGGCAAACTGTTCCTCCGAGAGCAGCCCGAAAGAGGCGCAGATTGAAATATCGCAGACCTTTTTAATCTCCCGAATAATATCACAGGCACGGTCCACTTCCCAATCCGTCAAGCGTTTACCCGACGTTACCAGAGAAAAACGCAGAACCCCCTGCTCCGCATTATATTTGGCAGCCTGCACAATCTCCGCGCTGTCCAGCAGCGGATACTCCTCCACATCAGTATTATAACAGCCAGCCTGGGCGCAATACTTGCAATTTTCGCTGCACCGGCCGCTTTTGGCATTGATAATCGTACACATATCAAAGCCGTCGGCACAGAAAAACTGCCGGATTTCATCAGCGGCGGCGCATAATTCCTCCAGCGGCGCTTCCGCCAGCGCCAAAGCCTCATCCCGGTTGATAAGCTCTCCGGCCAGAACTCTTGCTTTTAATTTATCGACAATATTTTCCACTTAGGCAAACCTCCCTCATAAAAATACATCAGCAAATGCAATTATTGTAAACTAACAGATGCTACTTTTTTATACAATTATAGCATTTAACGATTTTTTTGTCAACTATTTTTTTTAATATAGTTTTACAAATAATTATTGCGAAAATTCCCGGTATACAGTATTTTTCGCTTGACTATTTGCAGACAAACAGTTATAATTAATAATAATTGATACTAATAAGAAGTTAACATAATCCACAATATTTAAGAAACAGGAGGTTGAACATGGCTGTATACAAATGTAGTATCTGCGGAAAAATTTTTGATGAGGAAAAAGAGGGAAAAAAATTATCAGAACTGGACGTCTGCCCGGTTTGCAAGCAACCAATCAGCGTCTTTGAACGGATTGACGAGGACGTGGACGAGCCTGCCCCTGCCCCAGCCAGCGCCGGCGAGCTGGCCTATGCCCCGGAAACCGCCCGGCATGATAAAACAATCCGCTATATGGCGGAAATTCATGAGATGGCAGTTTCTGGCAAAACCATCGGCGGCTCCATGGGCACGCTGCTGCCGCTGCCCAGCTGGGATGATATTCTGATTTGCGGCGCACAGCTGGCCAGAATGCCCCTGGACGATCACGCCCCGGTGGACACACGGACAGTTATTGGCAAAAATGCAGAAAAACCCATGATTCTGGAAAATCCGGTCTATATATCCCATATGTCTTTCGGCGCGCTCTCCAAAGAGATTAAGATTGCGCTGGCTAAAGGCTCGGCCATGGCGCAAACCGCCATGTGCAGCGGCGAGGGCGGCATTCTGCCGGAAGAGCAGGCGGCAGCCTACAAATACATCTTTGAATATGTACCCAACAAATACAGCGCCACTGATGAAAACCTGCGGGCAGCCGACGCTATTGAAATTAAAATTGGCCAGGGCACCAAACCCGGCATGGGCGGCCACCTGCCAGGCGAAAAGGTAACGGCGGAAATCGCCGCCCTGCGCGGCAAAAAGCAGGGTGAAGACGTGCAAAGCCCCAGCAAATTTGCCGAAATCAATTCGCCGGACGATGTTAAAGACATGGTAGAGATGTTGCGCCAACGCTCCGGCGGCCGGCCAATCGGCTTGAAGATTGCCGCCGGCAATATTGAACAGGACTTGGCGGTTTGTGTTTATGCCGGCGCAGATTTTGTAACCATTGACGGACGCGGCGGCGCCACCGGCTCCAGCCCGCTGTTGTTGCGCGAGGCCACCACAGTGCCTACTATTTATGCCCTGCGCCGCGCCCGCAAATATCTTGACGCGGTTAAATCTAATATGCAGCTGGTAATCACCGGCGGGCTTAGGGTTTCGGCTGATTTTGCCAAAGCTCTGGCCATGGGTGCCGACGCGATTGCGATTGCCAGCGCCGCGCTGATTGCCGCCGCCTGTCAGCAATACCGCATTTGCGGCAGCGGCAACTGCCCGGTTGGCGTAGCCACCCAAGATCCGGAACTGCGCTCCCGTCTGCATATCGAGGCCGCAGCGCAACGCACCGCCAACTTTTTGAACGTAACCCGCGCCGAACTGCAAACCTTTGCCCGGATCACCGGCCACAGCTCGGTGCATGGCCTCAATATTGGCGATCTGATCACCCTTGATGAAGATATTGCCAAATACACCGATATTCCCCACGCCGGGCAGACTCAAACCGCGCCAACACTTAAATAATCAAAGATAAAAAAGCAGGCTCGCACATTTTCAGTGCAGGCCTGCTTTTTTATCTTTCAATTGCATCTCATTACATCTCGTTAAATCTCATAATCATCATGGCTACTTCCGCGCGGGTGGCGCTGCCGGTGGAATTCAATTTGCCGTTGTCCCCATTGATAATCCCTGTACCAACTGCCCACTGCATGGCCTCGGTTGCCCAGCCGCTAACCTTGCCGCTGTCGCTGAAATTGCTCAAGCTGCCTTTGGCGGAAACGTCCACCCCTTTGGCCTGCGCATAACGGTAAAGCACCGCCGCCAACTGTTCGCGGGTGATTGCGTCGTTGGGCGCAAACTGTGTTTCGCTGTAACCTTTAACTACGCCGTTGGCCGCCGCCCAGGCCACTGCCTTGCTGAACCACTGGCCGCCAGACACATCTTTGAAGTTAGGCTCGCCGACCGCCGGCTCACCCTCCCAGCTTCCTACGGTCGCTGGACTTCCGTTGGTCGCTAGCCGATAAAGCATAGTAACCAGCATAGCGCGGGTGGTGGCGGCGTTCGGCTCAAAGCCCTTTGCGGTGCCGTTCATTATGCCTTTATTGTAAACGTAGGCTATCGCCTCGCTATACCATTCGCCGTTTTTAACATCCGCAAACACGTTATTGATGTTCAGTGCGGTAACTGTGCCGCTCGGTTTGGTAGTTGTTCCGGGCTTTTCGGTTGTGCCAGGTTTTTCAGTTGTGCCGGGCTTCTCCGTTGTGGTGGTCGGCTTGCGGTTGCCGCCGCTGTGGCCGCCGCCGCTCGGTTTGCTCGGCGTATCCTGCTGCCAAACCGCCAACAAATCTGTATCAGCTGTCAGAACATAGGAATCGCCCGCCGCATAGGTTTTGGCTGCGTCGGCCTTGTTCTGCCAGTGCTTTAAGGTGTAACCGCTCTTGGTGGCAGTCGGCATTTTCAGTTCTTTGCCCCACTCCACCTTAACCTCTTTGGTCGCGCCGTTGGCCAGCGTGCCACCGTCCGTATCAAAAGTTACGGTGTAAGTTTTATCCGGCTGCTCCGGCAATTTGCTGTTATAATGAATTGTTGCATTTTTTAGAGGATCATTACAATAATCAATGTTAATATTATTCCATTGTTCTTCTGTTCCCTCATAATAAACATCAAGCAACTCTTCACAATAATGGAAGGCATAGGCATTAATATTTTTAACACTTGTTGGTATTGTTATAGTAATTAATTTATTAGGATTTTTAGAATCATCCTCCATATTATCATAACCCAAAAAGGCTGTATTTTCTATTGTTATTACACCCTGTGGAACAGTGTAATGAAAATATTTGTTCTTTGGAACAACTAACAGAACGGTTTTATCTTTATCAAATAAAATCCCATTGTCGCTGCAATAATATTCGTTATTAGCATCGACAATAAAACCATTAAATTTAGGAACAATACAAACAGAATTGTTAGCAATATTGATAACACTTGCCGGGATATTTATGCTAATTAGATTATCACAACCAAAAAATGTATAACTATTAATTTTAGTTACGCTATTCGGAATAGCTATACTTGTTAATTTTTCACAACCCCAAAAAGCATATTCTTCTATATCCGTAAGATTGTCAGTTAAATTAATTTTAATCAAATTTTTACACTTATAAAAAGCAGCGCTTGTAATTTTTTTTACACATTCCGGAAGATTATAAACAGAATTGATGTTTCTACCCGGATATTGCAATAAAGTCGTTTTATCTTTATTAAACAAAACACCATTTTGGCTGCTATAATTTTTATTATTTGGATCAACAATAATATTAGCACTGTCCCAAAATGCACCGCGCTCAATAGTGGTTACGCCTGCCGGAACATATATATCTACCGGTTTAGCAAACGTAAACGCATATTCGCCAACAGTAGTTAAGCTATCTGGAAGTTTTATATCTTGCAAATTACAACCGTCAAAGGCATGTCCACCTATTGTGGTAACACTATTGGGAATAATTATATTTTCCAAACTGGCACAGCCTGTAAAACAACTAATTTCTTTAACACCATATGGTATATTTATACTTGTCAAACTACGGCAAGAATCAAAAGCCCCAGCTTTAATTTCATTTACACTATCCGGTAATTTTATAGAAGTTAAACTTGTACAAAAATCAAAAGCCTCAAAGCCTATACTTGTAAGCGTTTCTGGCAGTTCAACGCTAATTAAATTTATACACCTCCGAAATGCGCCAGATCCAATAGAAGTAACGCCGTTTTCAATAATTACTCTTTTTATCTCCTCAAGATTTTGTCGCCATGGCAAACGGTTATTAAGAAAATCACCCATTTCTCCACTGCCGCTAATCGTCAGCGTGCCGGTGTCATCCAACACCCAAGTAACATTACCGCCCTCTGTACCGCACTCGCCGCTGGCCACAGTGGCCGCCCAGGCCGCAGGCGCCACACTCAACGCCAGCAAAACTGCCAGCGCCAGCACAGCTAAAAATTTTTTCTTCATTATAAATAAACCCTCCTTAAAAATAATCCTGGCAGTAAAACAGGCTTTTGGGGGCAGCGAATGAGCCGCCCCAGCCTTTTGTTTTAACCGCCGGGATAACAAAAAATGCGCGCGCAGGCATAACTTTGCCCACACACGCACAGAAAACCCCTTTTAAAACTCTTTAAGGAGGGGATTAAACTTCTAAACAGCAGCACAACCGCAAAAATTTACTTGATAAAAAGAACCGATTATATTATACTATTTATGCGGTACTGCGCTAGATATAAAAGCAGTTGTGTATGGCTAGTCCTCTTAGCCTGCATAGGGGTTCTGCGGTATTGGCAGTACCACAGTCCCTGCCGCTTTTTTATTATCCGGCTAAACTCATTATAAACCATATGTAAAATTTTGGCAAGGTTTTTTTTGATAATTTACTTTAAATTTTATTTGCAAAATTAATTAATCACAAAGCAGCCAAAAATTTAATTGAAAAAACTGCTAAATATATAAAAAATCTTGCCAAATATTAAGATTGACATATGGCAAAACCTATGCTATAATAAAAGCACAAAGGACTGATCCTCAAATCAGGTCAGCCCGCAGGAGTTTTGGTTAAAAAATAACCGCATCCGTTGCAGGGAGGGCGGTTATTTTTTTGTGAACACTTAGCGATTGCCAAGTCCAAAGGACGCTGGC
>CAQWMM010000051.1 GCA_948907985.1 uncultured Bacillota bacterium | reverse complement strand
AAATAATCTGAAATGATTGTTTGTCCTGTTCTTTTGTAATCAGTAAACTTTCAATTAAATATTTGTGAAAGACAAAACCGATACAACCAAGCCGGCAGAGCAGCCGAAAGGTTCCCCGGACGTGCCGGCGGACGCCTGGTTCGCGGAATATGTGAACTATGTGGCGGAACCTGGGCTGATGCAGGGTTATGCGGACGGGCGCTTTGGCCCGGAGGATAACATCACCCGCGAGCAGCTGGCGGCCATTCTTTGGCGTTGCTGCAAAGTATTGCAGTGGGTTCGGCTCTTTGCTGTTTTATAAAGAAATATGAGATATTTTTTAGGCCTTTGGCACAGCCCAGATGCGCTTTATTTTGCCCAGCGATAAAGTAAATTCGGTTCTGGATATTGCAGCAGGCGCGAAGAAAAATTTTGCTTAATTCTCTGTGGCTTCTGCGGCATCTTCCGAAGTTTCTGAATTGTCCGGAGCCGGCGGATTAGCGGAATTATCCTGCACAACCTCGCCATTCAAAATGGAAAGCAGGCCAGCCTCCTGGTTAACGTCGCTACGCAAAATCAACCCAACGCCAATTTTTTTATAATAGCTAATATCATAAGAAATATCATCGGTTACATCGCTTAAATATTTTACAAACTCATTCCATTCAATCTGCTTTTCCCCACCAAAGGGAATGGGTTCGCCGGCCTGCAAGGCCGCCGTGGTACCCGGCAGGGCCGTCAGATAAATGGTTACCAGCATGTTGTCCGTGTCAAGATTACAGGCAGGCTGAAAAGGCTTTAAAACACCGTTAATGTAATACTCAACTTCATCGCTTACCGTACGCTGAAGCATATCATATTCCGACAGGCTAATATGCTTAAATTCCGCTTCTTTGGCCGCTTCATAATCATAAGGCAACATTCTGTCGCCGTAATAAAAAGCATAATCCGTAAAGGCATAAACAGATTTATCATAAACAAAAACCTGTTTGGTATCATTGAAGAAAGGGGGAAAAGCACCAACTTTTTCACCACGAAAATAACGATATGTTTTATTCGGCTCGTCATAATGCTCGCGCAGATACTGCTCCGTAAATTCATCCTCTTCACCGGTGCGCCTAACCCTGCCGCTGACAAAAAGAGAAGCAAAATCACCATATCTGGTTCCTTTAATGCTGTTGGTATCATAAACAGAAGCAAAAGTACCATATCCGGTTCCTTCAATGCTGTGGGTATCATAATAGCCGCCCTGACCATTGCGGAAAATAGCCTCTTCGCCTTTTTCCTGCAAAATGTTCAGCAACTCGTCATAGGGCATAATTTTATTAATATCCAAATACATTTGTTTAACCGGCACCGCATTTGCCGCCCCGACAAGTTCCGTAGGAACGTCGGCGTCCTTTGAAACTTGCTCCGGCACCTGCAACGGAGCAACGTGGGCAATATCATAAACATCTTCAATAAAATCATTTAAATCGCCGTTATCATCATCGGCTAACTGCTGCTTAACCTCCTGCCAGCGCGCATGATAGATGTTTTCAATTTGCTCTGCCGGCATCTGCTCGCTTATGCCGTTATAATAGGTTAAACCTCTGAAAATTACCAGATTGCCATATACGCTGTCTGTAGTGCTAAAATATTCGCTTTCAGCCGCTGCCGTTATAGCCTGCGCCGTCAGAGAATCCAGGCAGTCTTTAACCGTGGGGTTTTCATAATCCAGATACTCCAGCACAGCGGCCATAGCATAAGCTTTAGACACGCCGGAATAGCTGAACTTTGTTTCGCCGGTATCTTTATCGGTTGAGGTGCAGGCTTTTTCCATAGCCGCAACCAAAGCGCCGGCCAGCTTTTTATTATCGCGCACCTGGTCAAAATAACCGTCATTTTTCCAAATATAATCAGAGTCCTCTATATTGGGATAGTAAAACTGATTTAAGATCCTTTTTCCGGCACATTCTTCAACAGCGTCCACAACACCGGCAATTTTTTTGTTGGTTTCCTGATTATTCTGATAGGCCATAAAACCGCCGGTAGCAACCAAAATAACAGCAACAACAGCCAGAATGGTCATTATTTTTTTGTTCGGCATGCCGGTCTTTTCCGGCTTTTTCTCTGCAATATCCTGAATTTCCATAGCAAATCACCCCTGTTTTTTTAGATTGCAATTTTCCTGCACTATAAATTTTCAATTTAATTTTAACACCTTTTCAAATAAAAAACAACCCAAAAAGCTTTTTTTCGGCCGCCGGGCTTTTCAGCTTAAATTTTAACTTTTATTTTGGCAATTTATAGAATAATGCAGGAAAGAAATGTTGACACAATACGCTTTTATAAAGTATAATATTTAGTACAAGGTAAAAAAAGTCAAAAGGGGAGAAATTTGCATGAAACAAACCTTTGGCAGAAGTCAGAGAGGAATTTTGAGCGAGGCCGCTCGAATGTTGGCGAATCCACAATTCATTATGATGATGTCTAATCAAAAACAGTTTGAACAGCATGTGGAGGAATTGGAAAACCTCTTTCCCGGCGTTCCCAGTATCGGCTGTATTGGTATGAGTTACGATACCCGGGTTATTGAGGATGGAGTTGGCCTTATCGCCTTTTCAGATGGAGTTTATGCAACAGCCAACGTTTTGGAGAATGTATCGGTTATGCCGGTCAAGTATATCAGCCGCCTGGAACAGGATATAAGAAAGATAGAGGCCAGCGGCGAAAATACGGTTTGTATTGATTTTTGTTCTGGCAACGATGCCTGCGTTTTGACGACTATTAATATGGTATTATCCCAAAGAGGTATCCCCTTAGTTGGCGGCACCGGCGACGCCGGAAAGGTTTCTGCCAACGGGCGGATTTATGACGACGCGGTCGCTTACGGATTGGTGCATAACCAACACGGACGGGTGAAAACTTATAAGGAAAATATTTATCATCAAATGGGTAATTACCGTTTTATCGCCTCGCAAACTGACCGCGCAAGGTATTTAATTGGCGCGCTTAACGGCAAACCGGCCAAAAAGGTTTATCAAAGTATTTTGAATGTAACCGATGAACAGATTCTAACCCAGACCTTTAAAAACCCTTTCGGAAAAATTAACGGTGATGATATTTGTATTATTTCGATTAAAGAAGTGCAGGGCAATTCTTTGGCCTGTTTCCGGCAGGTAAACGATTCTGACGTACTGGTTTTGCTGGAGCTTGGCGATTATAAGGAAATCACGCGTCAGACTATTCGCCAGATTATTCAGGATTTTCCCAGGCGTTCGGCCGTATTTTCTGTAAACTGTCTGTTTCGCTATAAATTGTTCAGCGATCATAACTATATGCAGAATTACTTACAGGATATGAACGCGTTGGGCAGTCATGCGGGCTTTGTTGGTTATGGCGAACATTATAATAATCGTTTTGTTAATCAATCTATGACTTGCGTTGTGTTTGAATAGAAAGGGGTATATGATGTTTTCTCTGAAAAAATTTTTTTCTCAAAAAAACAGACAAAAAAAACTGGCCAAAAGTAAGCCGGATAATTTATACCCAATTACTTTTATCGCCAACAACCTTAAGGAATACCGCCGGAATATGACAATGCGAGAGGTTGAATCATTATCAGAACTGGATCTTGTGGCCAGCTCTTTTTCCAGCGTACTGCATGAGGCCGATCAATTCCAGGAAAAACTGCTGAACTTTGAGCAAACCTTTGAAAATGTCAACCAGGTGGCCGCCCAATATTCAGAGGTCAGAGAATCCATCGGCCAGGCGGTTGACGAGGCGCAAAGCAAGGTCAGCGAGCTTAAAGAAACCTCTATTCAGGTTGAAGAGTCTTTCAGCAAAATGGAAACTACATTTGTGCAGCTGCAAAACTCTATTGACGCTATCCAGCAATGTATGAGCAATATTGTTTCGATTGCGGATGAAACCAATATTCTTGCGCTTAATGCGTCTATTGAGGCCGCCCGGGCCGGGGAAAAGGGCAAAGGCTTTGCTGTTGTAGCCGTTAAAGTTAAGGAGCTGGCCGAGGAAATCAAAAATCTTGCCCATGAGGTGGATACCGGCATCAAAGATGTAAAGGGCGGGGCCAGCAAATTAAATGAAAGTATTGTGGATTCTCAGCATACCTTAAGGCAAAGTGTGGAAACCGCTAACAGTACATATGATACCTTTCATAACATTACCGCGGCTGCTGAAAATTCGACTACTGTTCAAACTGAAATTTCTGGCGTTATTGCACAATCGCACAATGCTTTGCAGATTATTTTTCAATTCTTCGAGGCCATTAAACAACGCCACCAGGAAGTGTTAAAACATTTGCGCCGCGCTGAAAATCTGGGTACGATGAAAAGCGCTATGTTTGAAGACGTTGACAATATGCTTTCCCAGATTCCACCGTTGGTAAAGGAAATGGAAGATAATTAACTTATTATAAATATCTTCCGGTAATGCTTTGCGCGGATTCTTTGATTTCCGCCGGGGTGCCGCAAGCCACGATACGTCCGCCCTGTTCGCCGCCGCCCGGCCCCATATCTATCACATAGTCGGCGTTGGCGATTACATCCAAATCGTGCTCAATTACAATGACCGTTGCGCCCGCCGCTACCAGGCGGTCAAACACGCCTAAAAGAACCTGAACGTCCAAAGGGTGCAGGCCGATGGTTGGCTCATCAAACACAAACACAGAATCCGCTTGGGTTTTGCCCATTTCACTGGCCAGTTTCAGCCGCTGCGCCTCACCGCCGGAAAGCGCCGGCGTGTCCTCGCCAAGCGTAAGATAGCCCAGGCCGAGTTCGTGCAAAACCAGCAGCTTATTGTAAATTTTCCGGTTAGCCGCCAACACCGCCATAGCGTCGTCCACCGTCATTGCCAAAAGCTCCGGCAGGGTATAGGCCCGCTCGGATTTTTCTGGCCTCCAAAGAATACGCTCCGCTCTGGTTCCGTAGCGTTTGCCGCCGCATGCGGGGCAGCTGATAGTAACGTCCGGCAGAAACTGCACGTCAAGGGATATACGGCCGGTACCATCGCAGGTTGGGCAGCGAAGCGAGCCGGTGTTGTAGGAAAAATCTCCTGCTTTCAGTTTCTCCGCTTTTGCCGTTTCCGTCCCGGCATAAAGCCTGCGTAAATCGTCCAAAATCCCGCTGTATGTTGCAAGGGTGGAACGAATATTGATACCGATAGGCGAAGCGTCAATTAAATTAACCCGTCGGATACCCTCGGCGGTAATGCTTTTTACCGGAAAAGGTAAATTCTGGCCTGCGCAGTGTGCCGCAAGGCCGGGAATCAGGCTCTCCAATATCAGCGTCGTTTTGCCGGAGCCGGAAACCCCGGTTACTGCGGTAAGCCGGCCTTTGGGGATTTCAACGGCCAGTTCGTGCACAGTATGAACCGGCGCGGTTTCCATGCGGATTGTACCCAGCTCGAACATGGCCGCCGGTTCTGTACGCTGGCGGATCTGCATAGTCCCCGCGGCGGTTAAAAACGGGGCAATCTTGGAAACCTCAGACCTGGCAACCTCGGCTATGCTGCCCTGGGCCAGAATTTCGCCGCCTTTGGTTCCGGCCAGCGGCCCCAGTTCAATCAGATAATCGGCCCGTTTCAGTACGCGTACGTCGTGGTCAACCAGCACCACAGAGTTACCGTCTGCAATCAGGCTGTCGACCACCGCCAGCAGACCGTCAATATTGGAGGGGTGCAGGCCGATACTTGGTTCGTCCAGCACATAGAGAACGCCGGTGGTTTCGTTGCGGACAGCGCGGGCCAGCTGCACCCGCTGGCGCTCCCCGGTGGACAGCGTGCTGCTGGCGCGATCGAGGGACAGATAACCAAGGCCGAGATCGTTTAGCCGCCGGGCGTTGTCCAGAAACGACTGAACGATACTTTCCGCCATCGGGCGCATTGCCTCCGGCAGCGTATCCGGTACCGCTTTCACCCAGGGGAGCAGTTCCGCAAGCGTCATCGCCGTTGCCTCGGCCAGATTTTTGCCCGCAAGCGTCGAGGAACGCACCTGGGCCGAAAGTCTGGAGCCGTCGCAGTCCGGGCAGGCCGCCTCGTGCAGAAACTTCTCCACCCGTTTCATACCTTTTTCGTCCTTTACCTTGGCCAGCGCATTCTCCACCGCGTAAACAGCGCTGTAATAGGTAAAATCCATCTCGGCCGCCACATTGGTTTTTTCATTAACATAGAAGATATGCCGCTTTTCCGCCGGGCCGTGGAACACTATTTCTTTTTCTTCCGGCGTCAGCTCCCGAAACGGCACGTCTGTGCGCACGCTCATTGCGCGGGCCACGTCTTTCATCAGCGACCACATCAGGCTTTGCCAGGGAGCCACCGCGCCCTGGTCAATGGTCAGCGTGTCGTCTGGCACAAGCGCGGCTTCGTTAACCGTACGGACAACGCCCGTGCCGGAACAGGTTGGGCAGGCGCCCTCTGAATTGAAAGCCATTGCCTCCGCGCCCGGGCCGTAGAACTCTGCGCCGCAGACCGGGCATTTTGTGGGCAGCATCAGCGCCACGTCCATATTGGGCGGGCAGGGATGGCCGTTGGGGCAGCAATGGCTGCCCAATCGGGAGAACATCAGCCGCAGGCTGTTCAAAAGCTCTGAGGCCGTGCCGAAAGTGCTGCGCACGCCGGGAATCCCCGGCCGCTGGTGCAGCGCAAGGGCGGCGGGAACATGACGGATCTCGTCAACCTCCGCCTTGCCGGCCTGGGTAATCCGACGGCGGGTATAGGTGGACAGGGCCTCCAGATAACGGCGCGAACCCTCCGCGTAAAGCGTGCCCAGGGCCAGCGACGACTTGCCGGAGCCGGAAACGCCGGCAATCGCAACCAGCTTGCCAAGCGGAATATCCACATCCAGATTTTTCAGATTATGTACTCTGGCGCCGCGTATAATAATGTGTTGGGGCGCAGTTGTTTTATTTTCCATAGGTTTTTTTCGACCTTTCTAACCAGGCTTTCAACAACTTAACCAGCCGCCTGGTTGACTGTTTATGATGTAAAAACCGTACTATAGAAATTATACTACATCTATATGATAATTTGTTATACTAAAAATAAACGGCATATTACAGGAGGTTATTATGGAACTGCGGGTTTTAAGATATTTTTTGGCGGTGGCCAGAGAACAGTCTATCTCCGGGGCGGCGGAAATGCTGCATATCTCCCAGCCGACGCTTTCCCGGCAACTGATGGATATGGAGCAGACCTTGGGCAAAAAATTGTTTATTCGGGGCAACCGGCATATCACGCTGACCGAAGAGGGTATGTTTCTGCGCAAGCGCGCCGAAGAAATTGTCGGCCTGGTGGATAAAACCGAGGCCGAAATTACCTCAACCGACCAATTTATCAGCGGCGATATTTATATTGGCGCGGCCGAAACCAACAATATGCGTTTGCTGCTGCAAACAGCGCGCAAATTGCAGCAGGATTATCCCGATATTCGGTATCATATCTTCAGCGGCAACGCTCAGGACGTGATGGAAAAACTGGATAAAGGTCTGCTGGACTTTGGTCTGTTGATAGACTGCAACGATTTGAACAGGTATGAAAGCCTTAAACTGCCGGCTGAAGACACCTGGTGCCTGCTGATGCGCTCTGACAGCCCGCTGGCCGCCCGGGAACAGATTGTTCCGGCTGATTTGTGGGACAAGCCGCTGATCTGTTCGCAGCAGGTTTTTTTGGAAAAGCATGATCTGATGGACTGGATTAAAAAAAGCGTAGACGAACTGAACATTGTCGCCACCTATAATCTGATTTATAACGCCAGACTGATGGCGGAAGAAGGCTTTGGCTATGTGCTGTGTCTGGAAAAACTGGTGCAGACGCCGCCGGACAGCCAGCTTTGCCAGCGGCCGCTGGCTAATAGCGAGCCGTCACGTTTGGATATTGTCTGGAAGAAATACCAGGTTTTCTCTAAGGCGGCGGAATTGTTTTTGCAGCGCCTGAAAGAAGAACTGGCCGTTAGGGCTGAATAAATCGTTAACTTCTGCATTTCTTTATATGCCCGCAAGCTATGTTATGTTATGCGATATAAGTATTTGCTATTGACAACCCGCTGTAATATAATATTAGCAGAAGATGTTTTCTATTAAGGGGGGCTTTTTTGTATGCAGCTTTTTATAAATGAAACCCACGATGAGGAGCGGGCGTTTTACGGCCTGCGGCAGGCGGGGCTGCAAAACTGCCTTTTTGCCGGCCCGGCGGACGGCGAATCGGCGCTGAAAGAAACCGCGGAGCTGAATGTTGATAACTGCGAGTTTCGTCTGCGCTATCCGCTCTGGCATACCAAACGCACCGAAATTGTCAACTGCTGGATGACCGAGAGCTGCCGCGCCGCTCTCTGGTATGATGATGACGTACAAATTTTAAACTCCCGGCTGGGCGGTATTAAAGCCCTGCGCGAGTGTCGGAATATACGCCTGCTGGACTGCCATATTAACTCCGGCGAATTTGGCTGGTTCTGCCATAATCTGGAGCTTAAAAACTGCCGGCTGCAATCGGCGTATCCCTTTTTGCAATCCGCCGATTTAACGATACTGGGGCTGCGTATGGCCGCCAAATATTCTTTCCAATATGTACAAAACGCCGTAATCCGCAATTCCCTGCTGGACACCAAGGACGCTTTTTGGCACAGCCGCAACGTTACGGTTTATGACAGCACTCTTAAAGGCGAATATCTGGGATGGTATTCGGAAAATTTGCGTCTGGTGCGCTGCAAGATTATCGGGACCCAGCCGCTTTGCTATGCTAAGGGCCTGCGTCTGGAGGACTGCACCATGCAGGACTGCGACCTGGCCTTTGAAAACAGCCAGGTCGCGGCAACGGTTCTGGGCGGCATTGACAGCGTGAAGAACCCCCTAAGCGGCAGCATTACCGCCGGCAGTATCGGCGAGGTTATCTGCGAATACCCGGACCGCGTCTGCCAAATCACCACCAAACCAACCGCGTTTACGGCCTGAAACCGGCTCTAAAATCAATTCAGGGTTTCAGCCTGTAATTTGTCAAATTCGGCCATACATTCATCTACGGTGGAGCCGGCCAAAAGCATCCGCACCACCTGGCAGGTGTTGCCCCATTGCTCAAGTTTCATGTTGGCGTTGGCGCCTAAAACGAAAATGTTTTCTTCAATCCGTTCGTTCAGGGGTTTCAGCGCCGGCACACATTCCACCGACACATTTTTAGAGGGCGAGATTACCCGGTTAGTTTCCGAATAAACCTGTAGGGCCTCGTCAGAAATCATAACGTTCAAAGTTTGCAGGGCGTCTTCCCGGTGTTGGCTGTTAGCGCCAACCGCAAAGCCCGTCATTGGCATAACCGGCATTTGTCCGCGGCTGCTCGGAAAACCAATCACCACCAGCTCAAAATCAGTTGCGCCGTAGGCGGTTTCGGTGTTGGCCGCTCCCCAATAGGCCATAACCACCGGCGTTTTTTGCGCCAGAAAATCGGCCCCCTCGCCCTCGATAGCCTCGCTGATTAAAGCCTTTTCGGCGTCAATATAGCCCTTATCGATCATTTCCTGCAAAAATTCAAAACCCGGCCGCAGCAGTTCGCTGTATTTAAGTTCGCCGCTGTTCAGGGCGGCAATTTGCGCCTCGGTATCTCCGCCGTTATACAAATCAGCCAGCCCCTGCGCCAGCACAAAGTTTTCCAGCCACCAGCGGTTAGCGCCGACCGGCTTAGTATAACCTTTATCCTGCAACGTCTGGCAGCAGGCCAAAAACTCCTCCGGGGTGTTTGGCAATGTCAGGCCACATTCGTCAAAAATATCCTTATTAATAAACAGGCCGTAGGCCACCACCTCCTGCGGGATAGCCACCAGCTTACCGTCCACCACATTGGCGGCAAGCACCACGTCCCGCAGGTTTTGGGCGTTTGGCAAACCTGATAAATCGGCCAAATAACCCTCCTCGCCCAGTTTTTTGATCACGTCCGGGTTGAGCAGATACAAATCATCCATATTATTGCGCGCCCTGTCCAGCGCCACTTCGTCATAGGTTTTATCCTGATAGTTTTCGGCGGTGTAGGTTGTATACGCCACGCTGACGCTCAATGCTTCCTCCGCCATAATCACCGTTTTATCCGCGGCGGTTCTGGCTATGTTATCGGCGTTAGGGTCCGTTTTTTCCATCGGGCTAAACAAATTAACAATTTTTTTATCGCTGTTATCTGATGTTAACAGATTGGTGTTTGGCTGCCGCTCGCCGCAGGCCGCCAAAATCAATAACAGTGCGCCCAGCAGCCCAAGCGCCGTCAGCCACCTTTGCTTTTTCATCGTTCAATCCTCCCGTTTTAGATATTGCCGGATAACCCGCTTCAGCAACTCGACGTCAATCGGTTTGGCCACATGAACGTTCATCCCCGCGGCCAGCGCCGCTTTTTCATCCTCGGCAAAGGCGTTGGCCGTCATGGCGATAATCGGTATGCTGGCGGCGTCGGCGCGCGGCAGGGATCTGATCTTTCGGGTTGCCTCGTAACCGTTCAGCACCGGCATTTGCACGTCCATTAAAATTGCGTCGAACTCACCGGGGCGCGAGCGTTCAAAGCGTTCCACCGCCAGCTGGCCATTTTCTACAATCTCGCAGCCGGCCCCCTCAATATCCAGCAGCTCCGACAAAATCTCGGCGTTGATTTCATTATCCTCGGCTGCCAGAAAATGCAGCCCCTCCAGACTGTTATTGGCCGCGCCCGGCTCGTCTTCCTGCGGGTGGGGAGCTTCCTGATCCTCGGCTATCCTAAGCTCTAATTCCACCTTAAACAGGCTGCCCTTGTTAAGTTCGCTGCTGACCTCAATGGAGCCGCCCATCAACTCCACAATGCTTTTGGTAATCGCCATGCCCAGCCCCGTGCCCTGGATTTTGTTGGTGGTGCTGTTTTCGGCGCGCGTAAAGGCGTCAAAAATCACTTTCAGGTATTCCGGCGTCATTCCGTAACCGTCGTCTTCCACCTCGATCCGAATATGCGCATATTGGCTGGAATGTTGCTTAAGCTCTTTCAGCCGGAACCAGATATTGCCGCCCGCCGGCGTATATTTTATGGCGTTGGAAAGCAGATTAATCAAAATCTGGTTAAGCCGGGTTTCGTCGCCCAGCAGGTATTCCTGGCGGATTCCGGATACCTCTATGTTAAAATGCTGGTTTTTGGATTTGGCCATGGGCTGTACAATCGTTTCTACCGCCGAAACCAAATCTGCCAGCAAAAATTTGTCAAAATTAAGGACAACTTTGCCGCTCTCAATTTTGGAAACGTCCAAAACGTCGTTAATCAGGCCCAGCAAATGCTGGCCGGAAGCCATAATCTTTTTGGTGTATTCGCGCACCTTGGCCGGGTTTTCGGCGTCAATATCCAGCAGACGGGCAAAACCCAGAACCGCGTTCATTGGCGTACGGATATCGTGCGACATATTGGCCAGAAAGGTGGTTTTGGAGTTGCTGGCAACCTGCGCCGCCTGCAAGGCCTCGGCCAGCTGCTTGTTGTGAAGCTCGCGCTCGGCCTCCCGCTCCTGCCGGATTCTGTTTTGCTGCCGCTGGTTAAGAAAATAGATAATGCAGCACAGCAAAAAGGCCACTAGCATAACCGCTACCACGACAAAAATATTCTGGTTAACGGTGCGTCCCTCCTGTTGAATGGCGGCAAACGGCACATAACCAACCAGAAAAATACTGCCGTCGTTGACCGCCCAAATGTAGCTTAGGGAGTTCTCGCCGCGGATGTTGTGCCGGAACATCATATTCTGGCCATTTTGCAGACACTCCCGCACTTCGGAGCGCAAATTTTCATCCAAAATATCGTTGGCGCGGTAGAAATCGGCCAAATTTAAGTGGCCGGCGGTTCGTTTGCCCATACCCTTGGGCTTGAGCACAAAACGCTCGCTTTGCGCGTCCATAATATAAAGCATTGACTGGCCGTTATAAAAGCCGTCCGGCAGGGATTTGTCCAAAGCGTCGTAAGTATATTCGGCATAAAGCGTAGCAATTTCCTGCCCGTCCCGAATCACCGGGCATTTTATTGAATAGGCCCAAGCCCCCATATAATTTAAATAGGATTGTGAAACCGGCAGCCCGTTAATCTGGTTGCCCGCGGAAAAATCCAAATCCGCGGCGGAAAAAACATCTTCCACATTGGAAACGCCCTCCGTCTGTCCGGCCATAATCAAAGCCAGTTTAACCACCGTCCGGTTTGTTTCATAGCTGCGGACGTATTCCGCCGGGTCAGCCGAATTAGCCAGCTCGCGCGCTACCAACATCTGGAAATCAGCCGTGTTCTGCAAAATCGCCTCGATGGTGCATTGCAGCAAATCCAACGTTTCGGTGAGGTTTTGCACGGCAGAAGCCGACATTTCATCGGATATTTTGTTTGATACATGGAACACCACGGCCCCCAGAAAACAAAAAACCAATAAGATTGAAATAAGCATGGACAGGCCAGTATTCTTTATGATATTTTTCAGCTTGTCTTTCATTTTCGACCATTCCTGATGTATTCTGCTGATTTTTATTATATATTTATATATTATAGCACATGAACAAAAGAAGTGCAATCTTTTTTACAGAATACACATCTATATAGTTTGAAAGACCATTGCAAAATGGGAATGGCGCGTTGTCGCTGCATTAAAAGAACGTTACAAAAAGGTGGGGACCTTTTTGTAACGTTCTTTTGCGTCTTTTGGCAGCAGGCCCGAGCCGCGGACGGGTTTTATAAAAATTCCCTTTGGCCTTGCCAGAAACTCAAGTGTTTACAAAAAATCCCAGTTAGACGGTTAACGTTTGCAGTTCGTCTAGCTGGGCTTTTGTTATGTTTTTTTGCAAAAAA
>CAQWMM010000050.1 GCA_948907985.1 uncultured Bacillota bacterium | reverse complement strand
GCTGATTAACGGCCAGCCGGCGGGCAATTTTACCGGCCAAAGCTTGACTGTGCGCGTTTTTGCAGGCGATAAACTGGAAATTGACTGCTCGGCCTATGGGCGGCCGGTGTATTTTCAGCTGGTTAAAGCCTCATCCGGAATTGACCGTTCGGCATTGCAAAGCGAGTTGGTTTTAAACGGTCAGCGGGGAAGCGTTGGCCAAATAAAATTTAAATAAAGGGGATATTTTGGTGAGCGATAGTGGGATGAAAACGGAACCGGCCAGCAAACGGGTGGCGGCGGCGGCTTTATATATGGCGCTTTCCGAAAGCCGCGAGGACGAATTGGCTCTGAAACAGAAATTTCAGGAACAGGGCCTGCGGGTGGTGGCGGTTAACTATGGCGGCCAGGTTGCGGCTGCGGTGCCCAAGGTTATTGAGCGGGCGGTGGTTGCCGCCAAGCGCGAGGGTGTGATCGACGATGTGCACGGCGAGGAGGGCGCGGTGGCCGGCGCGGCGCATGAGGCTTTTGGACAGATACTTAACAAGGCCATGGGCCTGAATATCGGCGGCAAAATTGGCATTGCCCGTTATCAGGACCACATAACCGTGGCCATGGTGATGGAAGTCGGCCTGCTGCACTTAAACGAGGTGGCGGTTGGCATGGCGCACCGCGCGGTATAAACGGGGAGGATTTTTTTAGATGAAAAATATTATTGCTATTGACGGGCCGGCCGGGGCGGGCAAAAGCACGATTGCCAAAAGCCTGGCGCAGGAACTGGCCTATCTGTATATTGATACCGGAGCCATGTATCGGGCGGTGGCCTATCAGGCCCTGCAAAGCGGCGTTGCGCTGACCGACGCCGGGCGGCTGGCGCAGATTGCCGCCGGGGCGCAGATTGATATGCGTCTGGAGGACGGCCAGAATAAAATCTTCTTAAACGGTCGGGAGGTTACGGCAGAAATTCGCCTGCCGCAGGTCAGCGCGGCAGCCTCGCCGGTTTCGGCAGTGGCGGCGGTGCGGGAGCAGATGGTTCCCAAACAGCGGGAGTTGGCCGCCAGGGGCCGGGTGGTGTTGGACGGCCGGGATATTGGCACGGTGGTGCTGCCCCAGGCCGACTGCAAAATATACTTAACGGCCAGCCTGGATGAGCGCGCGGAGCGCCGTTATAAAGAGCTGCTGACGAAAGGTTTGCCGGCGGATTTGGCCGAGGTTCGCCGGGATATTGAGGAGCGGGATTATCGCGATACCCACCGGGAGGCCTCGCCGCTGCGCCAGGCCGAGGACGCGGTTTATCTGGATACCACCGGCCTTTCTATTGAGCAGGTTCTGCAAAAAGTTCGCGCGCTGGCGGAGGCTTAAATGTGGTTATATAGAACTATCGCCTGCTTTTTCCGTCTGCTTTCCAAACTGTTGGGCGTGCGCTTTAACGGCAGGGAACAGGTACCGGCGGAGGGCCCGCTGGTGGTTATCGGCAACCACCGCCATTGGAGCGATATTGTTTTGATGGCGCTGGCGGTCTACCCGCGCCAGGTTCATTTTATGGCGAAAAGCGAATATGCGCAGAACCGCCTGTTTAAGTTTTTGATTGATTATCTGGGCAGTTTTACGGTGGAGCGCGGCGAGGCGGATATGCGCGCGATTAAAACCTCGCTTGGCTATTTGAAAAAGGGCGAGGTGGTCGGTATCTTCCCGGAGGGTACACGCAACAAGACGGCAGAGCAGCTTTTGGCTTTTAAGCCGGGGGCTTTTGTGCTGGCCTCTCGCGGCAAGGCCCGGGTTTTGCCGCTGGCGATTTATGACGCGGCCAATTATGCCAGCCTGCGCAGGCCGCGCCCGGCGGTGCAGATTGGCGAGCCTTTTGATTTGGAGGGTTTTTGCAATGAAAATAACAAAATCGACGCCCCGGCGGCGGCTAGCTTTGCCCAGCAGACTATAAAAAAAATGCTAAACTGAAAAAAATTAAAAAGTTTGGCAGGAATTTGCAGTGTAGCCTAGAATAAAATAAAGAATTGGCATTTGTTGTATACAAAAGAATTGCTTGCCGGCCATAGACAGGTAAAAATGTTGATAAGGTGGCATAATTCGTGGAGGTTTAAATGAAAGTTCAGGTTGCCGCCGCCTCTGGTTTTTGTTTTGGCGTTAAACGCGCTGTTGCAATGGCCAAATCCGCGGCAAAGGCCGGGCGAATTTATTCACTGGGGCCGCTTATTCATAATCCGCGTGAGATTGCCAGATTAAATTCCTGCGTTTGTGTGGTTGACAACCTTGAAGAAATTGATTTGACTGACCAAGGTGTGTTGCCCAGGGTTGTTATAAGATCACATGGCGTGGGGCCGGGCGTGTATGCTCGGGCGCGGGCTTTAGGACTGGATTTGCTTGACGCCACCTGCCCGTTTGTGCAAAAGGCGCAGCGGGCTGCTAAAGAGCTTTTTCAGGCTGGCTGGCAGGTGGTGATTGTGGGCGATCATAATCACCCAGAGGTTTTGGGGATTCAAGCCTGGACGAACGATTCGGCCTGGATTGTGGCCAGCTCTGCCGAGGCGGCGCTTTTGCCGGAGCTGCCGGCGGATAAGCGCGGCGTTGGGCTGGTGGCCCAAACTACGCAGACCAATGCAAATGTGGCGGAGGTTTTGGCGGCTGTTCGACAGCGATATGGGCAGGCGGAGGTATGTTTTCGAGATACGATTTGTCAGGCCACGCGTCAGCGGCAGGAAGCGGCCCGGGCTTTGGCGGCCAGGGTGGATCTGATGGTGGTTATTGGCGGTAAAAACAGTGCCAATACAAAAAAACTTGTGCAGATATGTCAGGAGTGCGGTGTTGCGGCCTTGCTGGTTGAGGGCGCCGATGAACTGCCGGCTGATTTATTTGACGGATTTATTAAATCCGTAGGCGTTTGTGCAGGCGCATCAACGCCAGATTGGATAATTGAGGAGGTTGTTGTAAAAATGTCAGAACAGATGGAGCAGAAAGAAGTTATGAACCAAACAGCAGAAGTTAAAGAGGAAACCCAGGAAGTGAAACGCAATTTTGCGGCAGAAATGTCATTCGTATCCAGCGCAGCCAAACCGGCTGTGGAAAAAGCTAAAGAAGAGCCGGAAGGCCCGAGCCTGGATCAGATGGGCGATGACGTTTCTTTTGAAGAGTTTTATAACCATGGCATCAAGGATATTCACCGGGGCGCATGCGTGCAGGGTACTGTGGTGCAGGTGCGCGATACCGAAATGCTGGTGGATATTGGCGGTAAATCGGAGGGCATTTTGCCCAGCAATCAGCTTTTGGCAGAAGAGGCTGAAAATATTCGGGAGAGATTCCATGTTGGTGATAAATTTGATGTAATCGTAATTCGCAAGGAAAACAAAGAGGGTTATCCGGTGGTTTCCAAGCGGCAGGTTGACGTGGTTAAAATCTGGGATAAGCTGGCCGCTGCCAAGGAAGACGGCACCGTGGTTACCGGCAAGGTGGTAGAGGCCGTTAAGGGCGGCGTTTTAATGGACGTTGGCGTGCGCGGTTTCGTACCGTATTCCCAGTTGGATACTCACTTTGTGGAAGACGTTAAAACCTATGTGGGCAAGGAGCTTTCCGCCAAGGTTATTGAGTGCGATAAAGATAAAAACCGTCTGCTGCTTTCTCCGAAACAGCTGAAACAGGAAGAACTGAAAAAGAAACAGGAAACAATTTGGGCTGAGATCGCCGAAGGACAGACTCGCCGCGGTGTGGTTTCCCGCTTGACCAACTTTGGCGCTTTTGTTGATCTGGGCGGTGTGGACGGCCTGCTGCATGTTTCCCAGATGGCCTGGTACAGAATTAATCAGCCATCCGACGTGCTGAAAGAGGGCGACGAAATTGAAGTTTATGTTTTGAGCGTTGATCCGGAGAAGAAGAAGATTTCGCTTAGCCTGAAACAGCTGATCCCCAATCCCTGGAGCCTGGCCGAGGAGAAATACCCGGTGGGCGCGGTTGTCAGCGCTACCATTATGCGTTTGGCTCCCTTTGGCGCTTTTGCGCAGCTGGAGCCTGGCGTGGAGGGTTTGATCCATATTTCGCAGCTGGATAAAGGCCGCGTGGAGAAAACCGAGGACGTGGTGGCTCCTGGTCAGGTGGTTGAGGTTAAAGTGCTTAGCGTGGATACCGAGAACAAACGCCTGAGCCTTTCTATTAAAGAACTTTTGAAAGACAGTGCGGATGCTGAAGACGCTGTTGAAGAAGAATAAAATTTCGGGATAATAATTCCGCTGAAATGAATATCCTCCGGCCAAGCCAGGTCGGGGGATATTTATTAGCCGGATAAGGCCGCCGGGTCTATTTGCGGAAGATTGTCATTAGTTGGCAGGAATAACTTGGCCTGCGCCGAATAAATGCTTATAGAGATTAATATGAGGAGGTTTGTCTTTTATGAAAGTACTTATGCTGAATGGCAGTCCGCGCGCTAATGGCAATACGGCGTTGGCGCTGGCGGAGATGACTAAGATTTTTGAACAGGAGGGCGTGGAAACCGAACTTGTGCAGGTTGGCAATAAAAATATTCGCGGTTGTATTGCCTGCCGGGGATGTGTTAAGGCCGGCAAGTGCGTTTTTGATGATCTGGTGAATGAAACAGCCCCCAAACTGGAGGCCTGCGATGGCCTGGTGGTAGGCAGCCCGGTTTATTATGCTTCGGCTAACGCTACGCTGGTGGCTTTTTTGACACGGCTTTTTTTCAGCACGCCGTTTGATAAAACGATGAAAGTTGGCGCGGCGGTGGTGGCGGCGCGGCGCGGCGGGCTTTCCGCAACCTTTGACGAGTTAAACAAGTTTTTCACCATCTCCGGTATGCCGGTGGCCTCCGGGCAGTATTGGAACAGTATCCACGGCCGGGAGCCGGGCGAGGCCCAGGCTGACGCCGAGGGACTGCAAAGTATGCGTACCCTGGCGCGAAATATGACCTTTTTAATGAAGAGTATTGCCCTGGGCAAAGAAAAGTTTGGCCTGCCGGAACAAGAGACGAAAACGAGCACCAATTTTGTACGTTAAAATATCAGCCCCAAAAAAACCCTCCTGCTGAAAATTGCGGGAGGGTATTATTTTGTGAACACTTTAAGCAAAAGCTTTTTTGTAAGCAGGATAAACATATTTGATAATTAGTATTATGTTCAACAGGGTAAGCAGGCCGTAAACTATTTGCCAGGCCGCCTCTGGCAGGAGCAGCAGTTTAATGCCATTCATATCGCCGCCGCCGAAAAATTTATAGAGAAATGTCAAATATATTGGATCAATTAGCAATAGGGCAAAGGTGGTGTAATAACCTATGGCTTTGACAATTCTGCGACCGGATTTAACAATACATCTGGTAGATCTAAGTAGCAGATAAGCCGCCAGCAGAGTGGCCAGGCTGCCAGCTATAGAGAAAATGCCGATCTGCCAGGTGCTCATAAGTCCGGTTTTGGTAACAACCTGTACGCCCAGGCCAAGCAGGCGGATCTTGTCAAAACTGCCAAAAAGCAGGGCGACAAGGGTATGCGCGCCCTCATGAATAACATAATAGACAATAATGGCTATCAATAGTGCGAACCATTTGCGTATGTTGGCATTTTCTTTCATATCTGATTTCTCCCTTATAATTTAGGAATGTATTATTTTTTTCTTAATTTTAGCTATTGTTTTTTACTGTAAGCCTCTACGGCACAGATTACTATGCCTGTTAGCATAACAATCATAGCGATAATGAACGGAATCAGCAAATCTGCGCATAAAAATGAGCCAAGCAAACCGCCGGTGTTATTGTATACTCCAGGGCGCAGAGCGGCGATTACAAATGAGCATAACGCAAAGGCGGCGGCGATACAGCCAAGCATTATGCCGAAAATCATTTTTTTCATAAAAAACACAACACCTCACAGATAATTAAAATAACTATTGTTTCAATTATTTTTGTTTAAATATTCAATTAACATAGCTGGCGAAAAAATTAATGGCGTTTTTATCTCAGATTCTAAAAAATCCTTATCGCCGGTTAAAATTATATCAACTTTGTGATATATAGCGTCGCTTAAAACCGGAATGTCTTTACAATCTCGCAATTTTCCTAATACTTCGGTTGTACTGGGGCAAAAGATAAAATTTAACTGTCTGTATAGTTTATAGGCTTTTTTTGCTTTGTGGGGCCATTTGAGCGATAATTTACTTTTTAGCTCTTGGTCTACATAGTCCGAAACGTATAATTCGTGTTCAGAAACAAAAAGTTGTTTAAGCAAATTGCCAGTACGACCGCCAAAAATTAATGCGGATATTAGAACATTGGTATCAAGCATTATTTTCATATGCCGAGGCGTTCCTTTCTGAATTTTGCCATATCAGCCAGCATTTCGTCCTCTGATTGCCAGCCTTTATCATTGGCAAACATAGTTTGAATTTCGTCTAATAAGGCCTGGCTTTGTTTGGCGCATTCTTTTTTGCGTTTTTCCGTTAAATATTCGACAAAATCAACTACAGTTTTATAATCTTCCTCTGGCAAGCTGTTGAGCATATCGTTTAATTTTAAATTTTGCGCTAACATAACGAACTCCTTTCCGGCAATGTATTTTTATCTTATATATTATATCATATACACAAAAAAATTGCAATCTGCAAAATTATATGATATAATAATACGATATACAAGCTATATAAGCATATAGAACGATTGAAAGGATTGATTTGATGAAACCGATTGTGGCCATTGTGGGGCGGCCAAATGTGGGCAAAAGCACGCTGTTTAACCGGCTGATTGGCGCCAGGCATGCCATTGTGGAGGATGTGCCGGGCGTAACGCGCGACCGTCTGTATCGCGACGCCACCTGGCTGGATCGTGATTTTACGGTGATTGATACCGGCGGTATAGATTTTACCGATAAAAACGACCAGATTTTGACTGGGATTCTGCGCCAGGCAGCGATTGCCATTGACGAAGCGCATGTGATTATTTTTGTTACGGACAGCCGTGCCGGTCTGACGCTGGAGGACCAGGAGGCGGCAGATTTTCTGCGGCGCAGTGGCAAACCGGTTATTTTATGCGTTAATAAAATGGATAATTTTGCCAAGGTTAATGACATTATTGATTTTTACGAGCTTGGTTTGGGCGAGCCGATCCCGGTTTCGGCGATCCATGGCATGAATACCGGCGACCTGCTGGACGCAGTGGTGGCGCATTTTCCGCCCAAGCATGATTTAGAGCAGGAAGAGGCCTGCATCAGCATTGCGGTTGTGGGCAGGCCGAATGTGGGCAAATCCTCGCTGGTTAACCGTTTGTTGGGTAAAGAGCGCAGCATTGTAGCGGATATGGCCGGTACCACCCGCGACGCTATTGACAGCGATTTTCGGCGCAACGGCGAGTTGTATAGGATTATTGATACAGCCGGGATGCGCCGGCGCGGCAAGATCGCTGAAACCACCGAGCGTTACAGTGTGGCCCGGGCTTTGCACGCGGTAGACCGCAGCGATGTTGTGCTGCTGGTTCTGGACGCCCGCGACGGGGCGACCGAGCAGGATCAACGTATTGCCGGTTATGCGCACGAGGCCGGCAAAGCTCTGGTGGTGGTGGTTAATAAGTGGGATCTGCTGAAAAAAAACGACCGCACCATGCAGGAGTTTGCCGCCAAATTGCGCGAAGATCTGGCCTTTATGACCTATGCCCAGGTGGTTTATGTTTCGGCCTTGACCGGGCAGCGGGTTAACAAAATTATGGATTATGTGGATTCGGCCGCGGCTGAACAGGTGAAGCGGATTCCCTCCAGCCGCTTGAATGAGGTTCTCAATGAGGCTGTGCTGCTGAATCCGCTGCCCAGCGATAAGGGACGGCGTTTGAAGATTTTTTATCTGAGCCAGGCCGGGGTTAAACCGCCGACTTTCCTGATTTTTGTTAATGATCCGGAGTTGATGCACTTTTCCTATCTGCGGTATCTGGAAAATCAACTGCGCCAGAATTTTGGTTTTGAAGGTACGCCGCTGGCGCTGAAAGTGATTGGCAAGCAGGATGATGATAAATAATCATATATAATTGAATTGTATAAATTGGGGGCGTAAATAAAGGTTATGGACATTTTTCGCTGTGTTTTGGCAGCCGTTATAGCCTATTTGTTGGGTTCAATTTCTTTTGCTTATATTGTAACCAAAATGGCAACCGGCAAGGATATTCGCACGATTGGCAGCGGCAGCGCCGGAACCACCAATACGGCGCGGGCGGTGGGTAAACCGCTGGCGGCTCTGGTGATGGCGCTGGATATTCTGAAAGGCTTTGTCAGCGCCGAAATTGGCGTGTGGTTGGCAGCGGAAACCGGCGGCCTGTTGGCCTTTGCCTTTGTGATTATCGGCCATACCTTTCCCTGTTGGCTGCGTTTTCATGGCGGTAAGGGGGTAGCCTGCGGGGCTGGTTCGCTGCTGGCGCTTTCACCGCAGGTGTTTGGGATTGCGCTGGCTGGTTTTGTACTGCTGGTGGCGGTTACCGGTTATGTTTCGGTTGGTTCAATCTGCGCCTGCCTGTTGGTGATAATTTCCGCCCTGGCGCTGCCGGAGCCGATGCTGTTCAGGATTTTCTTTCTGCTGATGGCCGCTACGGTGCTTTTTCTGCACCGCGCCAATATCAAGCGGCTGTTGAATGGTACGGAAAGCAAGACGTTTCATAAAAAATGAAAAGTTATAAAGAGATTGGGAATAAAAAGATGCCGGTATCATGAAAAATATACTTAAAAATATAGTTTAAAAATTGAGAGGTAAAAAAAATGGCAAAAGTTGGCGTTATCGGCGCGGGCAGCTGGGGGACGGCCCTGGCTCTGGTTCTGGACGAGAATAAACATCAGGTGATTTTGTGGTCTAATGAGGCTGAACACATTGCCGAACTGCGGCAGACGCGGCTTAACCCGCGGTTTTTGCCCGGCGTATCGCTGCCGGAGAGTTTGGCCTATACCGATAATTTGGCCGAGGCGGCAGCGGCGGTGGATTTTTTGGTTATGGCGGTGCCCAGCCATGCGGTACGTTCGGTGGCCGGGCAGCTTGCCGCGCTGAATGATACGTTTGGCCCGGATACGGTGTTAATTTCGGTTGCCAAGGGCTTTGATCCGCAGTCCTATCAGCGCATGAGCGAGATTTTGGCGGCAGCCTTTCCGCAGAATCCGGTGGCGGTGTTCTCCGGCCCCAGTCATGCCGAGGAGGTCAGCCGGAGGATTCCGACGGCCATTGTGGCGGCGGCGGCAGACGAAGCGGTAATGCGCGCGGTGCAGGAGTTGTTCAGCACGCCTAATTTGCGCGTATATACCAACAGCGACGTTACCGGCGTGGAACTGGGCGGTTCGCTGAAGAATATTCTGGCGTTGGCCAGCGGTATCTGTTACGGTATGGGCTGTGGCGATAATACCGAGGCGGCGCTGATTACCCGCGGTTTGAAAGAAATTGTACGCCTGGGGCAGGCTATGGGCGCTAAAGCCGAAACCTTTTATGGTCTTTCTGGTTTGGGGGATTTGGTGGTTACCTGCGGCAGCCAACACAGCCGCAATCGCCAGGCCGGCGTGCTGCTGGGGCAGGGGCAAAGCCTGGACGAGGTTCTGCCCCAGGTTGGTATGGTGGTGGAGGGCGTTAACGCTACCAAAATCGCTCACCAGCTGGCGGTGCGCTATCAGGTGGATATGCCGCTGACGGAATGTATGTATCAAGTGCTGTTTGGCGGCCTGCCGATTGAGGAGGTGCGGGAGCGTTTGATGCTGCGGGATAAAAAACCGGAATAAAACCTGTTCTATTCTTCCTTGTGCAAGCATAAAAAAGTATGGAGAGAAACAGCCATATTTTTAATTTATATAAAGCGCAAGGGGAGGGAACAGTGGTGGAAAAGTTTGATATACTTGAGGATATTGCCACAAGAACCAATGGAGATATTTATCTGGGGGTTGTGGGGCCGGTACGCACCGGTAAATCCACCTTTATTAAAAAATTTATGGAGCTTTTGGTGCTGCCGGGTATAACTGATCAGGAGGCGCACGCCCGGGCGGTGGATGAACTGCCCCAAAGCGGCGCCGGTAAAACGGTGATGACAACCGAGCCGAAGTTTATTCCGGCGGAGGCGGTGCCGATTCAGGTTAAAGAAGGCATGGCGGCGCAGGTGCGCCTGGTGGATTGCGTGGGCTATGGCGTGCCGGGAGCGCTGGGCTTTCAGGAAGAGGATGTGCCGCGGATGGTCAACACGCCCTGGTTTGAAGAGGCCATACCTTTTCAGGAGGCGGCGGAGATTGGCACCAAAAAGGTGATTAATGATCACAGCACCATTGGCGTGGTGGTTACGGCCGACCAAAGCATTACTGGCATTGGGCGGGACGATTACGCCGACGCCGAGGGGCGCGTGGTGGCCGAGTTGCAGGAATTGGGCAAACCGTTTTTGCTGATTTATAACACCGGCGAGCCGCAGAGCGAGGCGACGCAGCAGGAGTGCGAACGTCTGCGCCAGCTTTACAATACCTGTGTTTTGCCGCTGGATGTGGCGCATATGCAGCAGGAGGACGTTTTGCGGGTGTTGCAGGAACTGTTGTTTGAGTTCCCGGTCAGTGAAATAAATATCAATCTGCCGCGCTGGTTTGAAGAGCTGCCGCCTGCGCATTGGCTGCAAAAAGATTTTGAGGATGCTTTCGGTCAGGCTATGAGCCAGGTTCGGCGGGTGCGGGATATTGATTGGCTGGCTGAAACCATCGGTAATGTGGAAAATGTGGCCTCTGCCGAACTGGAAGAGATGGATTTGGGCAGCGGTGTGGCGCGTCTGTTGGTTACGACAGAACCCGACTTGTTCTATAAAATTCTGGCGGAGTTTGCCGGTGAAGAGATTGAGGGCGAACATACGCTGCTGCGGGTGATTCGGGACTTTAGCTATGGCAGCCACGAGTGGAATAAGGTGTCCGAGGCCATGGAGGAGGCCAAGACGCAGGGCTATGGCGTGGTGACCCCGAGCCTGGGCGAGATGTATCTGGAGGAGCCGGAGTTGATTAAGCAGGGAGGGCGCTTTGGGGTGCGCCTGAAAGCCTCTGCGCCAAGCTTCCACGTTTTGCGCGCCAATATTTCCACCGAAATTACGCCGCTTATCGGCACCGAAAAACAGTGCGAGGAGTTGGTGCGCTATATTCTCAGCGAGTTTGAGGAGGATCCCCAGAAAATCTGGCAAACAAACATCTTTGGCAAGTCTTTGAATGAACTGGTGCAGGAGGGAATCCAGGGCAAACTTTATAAAATGCCGGAGGACGCCCAGGTCAAATTGCAGGAAACCCTGCAAAGAATTGTCAACGAGGGCGGCGGCGGACTGATTTGTATTATTTTGTAGCGTGTAGATAGCAATTATAACAAAATTTTCCTTCCAAGCCGCTTGACAAAGGCCAAATAATGTCTTATACTAAATATGTCATTACCAAGCTTGAAGATGTGAGGGATAACGATTTTGGGCATGGTAAGATCTCCTTTCAAGAAAAGGGCGGCGCCGGCAAAGCGCCGCTTTTTTGTATATCGAAACCCCTCGGCTTGGTGTAATGGTAAAAAAAGGTAGACACAAGAAAACCAATCTTGTATCTACCTTTTTTATGTTACAATAGGGAGTGTAAAGTAAAAATGAAAATATAAGCAAGCGTAATCTTACAATAGCACTAAAAAGCTTTAAGAAACTAACAAAAGCTCACGTTTGCGTTTCCGGGAAATATTATGGATTGAGCCATTCCCGAAAAAATGGACAGAAAAGCAGATGAAAAAGCGGAATAAAAATAATATAAAGATGTCAAAAGTAGATTAAGCAATATATGAATTATTAAGTTTTTTATCAAAAGCATTGGGCGAAATCCAACCCAAAGCAGAATGAGGGCGAATATTGTTGTAAAAAGCCTCAATATACCTGAAAATATCTAACTCAGCCTCAGCTCTTGAGTGATAATGCTTAAGATAAACAAGCTCGCATTTAAGACAGCTGAAAAAATTTCCGGCAACTGCGTTATCATAAGGATCACCCTTACGCGACATACTCTGACGAATACGACATGCCTTTAACCTCTCCCGATAGTTTGTTGAAGCATATTGTACGCCCCTATCACTGTGAAATATTAGCCCAATATCCGGTTTTCTCCTGCTTATCGCCATATTTAGCGCAGCTAAAGTCAAATTGGTATCAATGCGTTCAGAAAAAGCATATCCGACAATCTTTTTATCACATAAATCCTTAACAATGGCTAAATAGAGCCAGCCTTCATCAGTAGGAATATAGGTTATATCGCCAACCCAGGCCTGGTTAAGAGAATTGAAGGAAAAGTTTCTCTTCAGGAAATTTGGCGAGATGCTGTAGTTGTGCCTGGAGTTGGTTTTGGACTTATAAGCCTTATGCCTGACAGAGTGAATATGAGCAATCTGCATTTGTTTATGAACTCTTTTTCTGGAGCAATGAAATTGAGGCTTTAGGGTGTGATAGATAATATCAAGACCAAAAGTCGGATATTTATGGTGAAGTTCTATGATAGCTTGTCTAAGCGCCATATTTTTTTGCTGTCTGGCAGATGGTTTACGATTTAACCATTCATAAAAGCCGCTGCGAGAGATTTCAAGGATATGGCAAACCTGCTCCACAGGGAAACCCAAAGTTTTAAGCTTAAGGGTGCGGCGGAATTTATCCTCTATGGTTTGTACAGGATGCCGAGAGATTTTTTTAAGATGTTGATAACCTCGTCTTTTTCAGATATTTGTTTTTTGAGAATTTTGAGTTCAGTTTCTCAATCTTTGATTTTTTGTTGTTCACGGTTAAGCCGATTGGCCTGTCCGGCTTGAATACCGGCTTTCTTTGCGAAGCATCAGTGCGCCGCTGTTCCCTTGAAAAACAGCGGCGATTGATAACCAGGAACGTAAAGTGTCCACGCAAATGCCCAGTTTCTGAGCGACGTCAGAGCTTAAGCGGCCTTGTTCGCATACCATACGAATAGCTCCTTCTTTGAAATCCTCATCGTATCTGGGAGGAGCCATACCTTTTTGTTTTTTTAGTTTCCATTATTTAGTTCCCCCTTTCCTTTCCATTTTATCATTTATTTTTCTGTCCGGCAATAGGGGAATAGGGGTAGAAGACCGAATCAGCAGACTAAAGGTAAAAATGTTTTACGGCTAAGATTTTCAAACAGTTGATGAATT
>CAQWMM010000049.1 GCA_948907985.1 uncultured Bacillota bacterium | reverse complement strand
ATAGGGCAATCGTTTTTTGGGTTACTTCCTCCTGCAAGGTATCAACTCCTTTCCCGGTAAAGTGCGGCTATGCTCATTCGCCGCCGTATAAGTCGTGATTGACAAGGGCGGTATAGTAGCTGTCAATGGTACTCGGCGCGTTGAACAGCACCGCTTTTAGATACTGCTTGATGTTGCGCACTTTGGTTGTGTTCTCCCTCATGCAATCCAAAACAAACTCAATATGGCTGCTGTTCAGCTTCAAAAACTTGGATTTCACCAATTCGGCGGGGTAGTCGTCCCCGGCAATACGGATTGTCTTTCGGGCTGTGCAGACGGTTTCCAGCATAAGGTCAACAATCTCGTCCAAACGGTCTTTGTCAATTTTGCAGTTTTGAATGAGATGGTCGTATTCGATATTGTCCTTGATAATCTCCCTGTAAATCTCTACTGCGCTATTGCTTTTCGCTTCCGTTCTTTTCCTTTCCGGCGGCGTAGCCGCTTCGCCATGCGCAAAGGGCAAGGGGTTTAGGGAATGGAAAGGAATGGAATCGGTACTTGATAAATCAGTAATTGATTGTTCTTTACTTAATATATCTTTATTTAATTGCGTTGGATTTTCCAACGTAGGTTTTTCCTGCGTAGGTTTTTCCAACGTTGGATTATCCAATGTTGGATTTTCCAATGTAGGTAAATCCAATATAAGCGGCTGTCCGCCGCTGGTAGCTGCTTCCGGCTCTCGCGGCTGCGGCTGCTCGTATATGACGTAATCTGCGCCCCGCAAGCGTCCCTTTTCGTCGCGCTCCCGGCTGCGCACGATATATCCGGCTTTTTCGAGTTCCTTTACCGCTTCGCGGATTGCGTCGATCTTCTCCCGGTTGATATGGGATAAGCCCGCAAGGGTATAATCCCAATCTTCGGGCAGCGAAAGCATTTGCGACAACAAGCCCTTTGCCTTTAAGGACAATTCCTTGTTTCGCAAGTGGTGGTTGCTCATAACGGTATATCCCGTATTTCGCTCCACTCTGAAAACTGCCATATTTCCTCACTTCCTCTCTTGGTATGCGTGGACAATTAGAAAGCCGTTTTCGGCTGTTTTGGTATTGCAATATGCCCTTTGCCGTTTTCGCGTCTGCAAAGCCGCATGGCACAAGGGCTTTTGCCCGTCTATTTGTCCATGCTGGCGTGCGTTTTCCGCGTCCTTTTGCCGGGGCAATAGGGACACTCTTTGAAAACGCAAAACTCATATTTCCACCCGGGGCGGTAGAAACGGCAAGTGCCGCAATCTTCATCATCTCCGGCACAACCGGATTGATAGCGGTCAAATCCCGGCTTCTGCTGCATGAGCAATTCAAACGCCCGCTGCTTGCCCTTTGTGAAATACATTCCGGCTGCACCTCCTTTCCTGCGGGCATAAAAAAACGGCGTTACTTTCTCCCCCAAAGGGGTTAAGGTAACGCCGTTTGTGTGCGTATTCAGTTTTTAACACATTCCCTGTCTATCCGCTGTCCGCAAAACCATTGATTTTATTAGCTTTTTGCCGCTATCGCTATCACACCTCATTATTCAATCGTCCCGGCGTAAAACGCCTGATTGAGGACGCTAAAGCCAAACGGATAAATGTAATTCTGGTTAAAGATTTATCCCGTTTTGGCCGCAACTATATTGAGTTTGGCCAATATACGGATTATCTTTTCCCCTCTATCGGCTGCCGCTTTATTGCCTTAAACAACGGTATTGATACGCAAAACAGCGATAGCAGCAATGATGTAATGTGCTTTTTGAACCTGTTTAACGAGTTTTACAGCCGGGATACCAGCAAAAAGGTTAAGGCCGTCAAGCGAGCCTGTGCGGAAAACGGTATGTTTATGGGCACTTATCCTCCCTACGGTTATTTGCGCAGCCCGGAGGACAAGCACCGCTTTGTGATTGATGAGGAAACCGCCCCGGTGGTGCGCCGGATATTTGAGTTAAGAGCCGCTGGGCAAAGCTATGCCGGCATAGTAGGTATTTTGAACAGCGACAATATCCTGCCGCCAGGCGCTTTGTATTACCAGCGTTTGGGTAAGGAGGATAAGCGCCGGGTTAATCATCTTTGGGTGAATAACACCATTAAAGCTATATTGGAAAATGAAGCCTATATTGGCAATATGGTGCAGGGACAACACGGCACAATGTCCTACAAAATTCGCCGGCAGGTAGACAGGCCAGCCGAGGATTGGATAAGGGTTGAGGGAACGCACCAGCCTATCGTCAGTCGGGAGCTTTGGGAAACGGTTTTAGCGGTCAATCAAAAGAAAGTCCGCAAAACCAGCAACACCAAAGGCGGCAACAACCTGTTTTGCGGTTTGGTTTACTGCGCTGACTGCGGTTTCAAAATGGTTTATCGGGTGGATAACCATAAATACAAGGACGGCAGCCAAAAGGCTTTGAAATACCTGTTATGCGGTTCTTATGCCAGAAGCGGCAACAGCGCCTGCACCCGGCACAGCATTAAAGAAGATGTGCTTTATGAACTGGTGTTAGCCGATATTCGGGAGAAAGCGCAGTATGCGGAGTACGATTACAACGGTCTGCTGGACAGGCTGGTTTATCTCAAGGAAAGCGAACAGCGAGGTTTTATTGCTTCAGCGGAGCAGGAATTGAAAGCGGTTACTAACCGGCTGGCCGAGTTGGAAAAGCTGATACAGAGCCTGTATGAGGATAAATGCAACGGCGACGTGCCGCAGGGCGTGTTTCAAATGCTGATGCAGAAATATGAAACGGAGCGTTCCTCTAAAATGGCGCTGCTGCCAGAATTGCAGGCCAGGGTTAAGGCCAGACAAGGAGTTAGGCAGGAGGTTGATTGCTGGCTGGGACTTATCCGTCAATATACGGAATTGAAGCAACTTGACGAGAGCATTTTGTTTGAGCTGGTTGACCGTATTGAGGTTGGCGAGCTGGAGCAAACGCCGGTTGGCCCTATGAGGGACGTTAAGGTAGTGTACCGTTATGTGGGCAATGTGGATGAATGCCTGTTTGCGGACGAGGGTGTGGCTTATGCAGCAGTTGTATAGAGTTGGCGCATATTGCCGCCTGAGTATGGACGATTTCACCGCTAAGGGCATAAATGAATTTAACGCTTCAATCAGCATTGAGAACCAAAAGGAACTGTTAAGCAAATACATTGCTATGAACAGCTGGCTGGAGAGCAAATTCTATTGTGATGACGGTTGGAGCGGCGGCAATTTTCAAAGGCCGGCTTTTCAGCAAATGCTGGCCGACGCCCAGGCTGGGGTTATTAACCTGATACTGGTTAAGGATTTATCCCGGCTGGGCAGAGATTATGTTGAGGTTGGCCGCTACACTGACGAGATATTCCCCTCTCTGGGCTGCCGCTTTATATCGATACTGGATTCGCTGGACAGTGCCAATGAGGATAGCAATATGCTGCATTTCCGCAGCCTGATGAACGATTATCACCTAAAGGATTTAAGCAATAAGATGAAGTCAGTGCTTAACGCCAGAAAGCGTAGCGGTCAGTACATCTCCAGCACTGCACCTTATGGTTACCAGAAAAGTGATGATGACAGCCACAAAATTGTTCCAGATGAACAAACTGCACCAATAGTCCGGCGGATATTTGCCCTGCGCCAATCTGGTATGGCTTATGCTAAAATTGCCGCAACGCTTAACAATGAGCATATCCCCTCGGCCAAAGGCGGCTTATGGAAATATGCGATTATCCGCAAGATACTGAACAATGAGGTTTATATCGGCAATTTGGTTATGAATTACACCGGCAGCCGGACATATAAGGACAAGACGAAAATCCATAAACCGCCGGAGGAATGGATTAGAGTGGATAACGCTCACGAGGCGCTTATTTTGCCGGAGGTTTGGCGAGAGGTTCAAGAGATAAACAAACATCTCTCCAACTGCTATTAGCCGAAAAAAACACCAGAAAGAAATCTTTTTTCCGGCAAGCTGATATGTGCGGATTGTGGGGCTAAAATGGTAGCCAACAATAAGCTGCATTATACAAAAGCTGGTGATAAGCGGCGGACGGTGTTTTATAGCTGCGGTACTTTTACAGCCAGCGGTCATAGCGTTTGCTCCTGGCATACGATTGATGAAAACCGCTTAAAGCTTTTGGTGGCCAATGAAATACGGCGGCAGGCTGAAAAGCTGCAAATAGATAAAGAAGCGGTCATAGCTAAGATTGCCAACTATGATAAAAATAGATTGGAGGGATTAAGGCAGGAAATTGAGCATACCAGCCGGCATTTGCAGGAATTAACCGAGCGGAGTGCGAAACTCTATGAAGATAAGGTCTGCGGCGCACTTGATAGAAAAGCCTTTGTGTTGCTTATGCGGCAGAATGAGCAGGAACGCTCCCGAAATTCGGAGCGGCTGCAAAGTCTGAAAGCTGATTTGGCAGCTTTGGAGCAATCTGCTGCGGCGGCTAAACAGTGGGCAGCTGGCATTAGCAAATATCTGAACTTGCAGGATATTGACCGAGCTATTATTGACGAGCTTATCGACCATATTGAGATTGGCGAGAGAACCAAAATTGATGGTAAGCTGGTGCAGGATATTAAAGTGGTTTATCGGTTTGTCGGTTCGGTTGAATGAAACAATATTTGAATGTGAAAACTCCTTTTTATTTAACAAAAAGCGTCGCAATGTGAGAATGTTCAACAACATCTTGGTACAGAGCGCACAAGCGATGTTGGCGCAGGCTAATCAGGTGCCGCAGGGCGTTCTGCAGCTGTTACAATAAGTGAACACTTAATGATTGCCAAGCCGTAGGCGCAGGCAGAATTTAGTGTGAACTTATCCCCGAGGGCGTAGCCCGAGTAGGTTAATCGCACTTTCAATAGCGGTGCATCTACTTTGTCGTCATTCTGCTTGATTTCGTCGACGTACTTCAGTACGCTCTTAGTGAACACTTAACGATTGCCAAGCTGAAAAGCGCTGGCAGAGTTTAGTGTGAACTAATCCCTAAGGGCTTTAGCCCGTGTGGGACATCGCGCAGCCTGACTTCGCGTATCTGCACCACTCTTAAAAGTTCTCGTTAGAGGATGGTATAAGAGTTTTCAAGAAAGGTAGGTTAAAGTAATGGATGTTATGAATAGTATCGCCTCTGGTTACGGTGCTTTAAAATCGGCACAGCTGGAACAACAATACAGTATTTCCGTGCAGAAAAAGGCCATGGACGCCCAAGAACTGGCCTTGCAGGAATTACAGGAAATGTTGCCGCCAAGCCCGTATAGTTTCGATGTTCGCGCCTGATGTAATGCGTAAAAAAGGGGGGCGGTCAGTAAGACCGCTCCTCTTTTAATTTATAAGAGAGGATTTGTGTTGATATGCAAACAATAGAAATCGCCCGCAAATTTGCTGTCTTAGGCGAAAACGCCGATATGGTTAAAGCCTATAAGCTGGCGCTTAATGAATATAAGGATAAAGATTCGGCTGTTGAGCTGGAGTGCGCTTTAAATATTTTGCAGTTCGGCGCTGATGATGATTATAAAATTGCTTATACCTGTTTTAAGGATTTGTATAATCGGGGTTTTGCCCGGGATGATATTCTGGCGATTATGGACAGAGCTTTTTACCAGCCGAATGTTAAAACGCTGCAAAAACATTATGAAAAAAACTGCCGTCTGCTTGCTAAATATCCCTATATCTTTCGCCAAGATTTTTTGCCCTTTGATGAACTGCCAATTATTTTCTTTCCCTATGATGATAATCAATATACGCCATATTACGTTGCCGAACAGAAATTTGGTGAATATGTTAATTTCCGTCATCCGGTAGTCAGCCGTAATTTTTTTAAGGATTTGGAAAAACCCATTTTGGCGGCGGATGTTTTTTCGCAGTATGAATTGGAATATTTAAATGATAACGTGCGCAAAAGCGAATATGTGGCGCGAGAGAACCACATTTATTTGCACTATACGGATTGGGCGGTTTTCTGCGCCTATTTGCAGGTTTTGGATTTGCAGGCCTTGTTAAAGGATAAAAAGATTGTTTTTTTGATTGAAGATGAAATACGGCAGTATCCTATAGATTTTAAGGAACGTTTCGGCATAGATTACGGCCAATATGAATTGGAGCCTTTACATATTCGGGAGATAAACCGGCTTATTTGGCATACGCAGCTTTCTTCAGATAATGGCGGCGATTATTTTAATGAAATTTTTGATTCTCACCCCAATTTGTTGGCTATGCCTTCTATTATGTTTGAGGATACTGTCAATCAGATAAAGAATATGGAGGATATTTTAGCTAAAACGGCTAACCCTGTTGCAGCCGTAAACTCTTTTGACTGGCGAAACAAAAAATTGCTATTGGAACTTTTTAATTTGCGGAATCGCAGCCAAAAGGATATATTGGCCGCTATGTTTTTAAATAATCAAGCTGTAATCTCCCCAAATGGGGATAAAACCGCGCGTATTGTTCCTGCCCTTTTTTTTCAGCCGCATTTTCATAATATTTATTATAATTTGCAGGTTAATGAACGCAGTCAATATTTGCTTTATTCTGAACAATATGAAAAGGTACGGGAAGCTGATGTGTTTCGCGGTTTTAAGTATATCAAGACTTTTACGCCGTTGCGCAGTATCACCGCTAGCCATGCGGCAACTATGAAATATAAATGTTACTCGGTTGAAAAAGATAATAAACAATATATAAAAGAGGAAAAAGAAACAGGCCAGGAAAGAAAAAAATATTTTGTTATTGATGACGCTATAATTAACAGGGTGCTGAACCGCAGCTTTATGATTGATTGGCAGGACAGGCTTTTTAAGGATTGCCGCTTGGTGCGTTTTGAGGACGCCAAATTTAATGTGGAGGCCACTTTTAGGGCTTTGGCAGCTTTTTTGGATTTGCCGTACACGGATACGATGAAATATTGCTCATACTTGGGCGAGCATGATCCACTTTCCGACGTGGGCAACGCCAGGGGATTTAGTTTAGACGCGATATATCTTAAAAATGCGGAGTACGCTAATGATACCGAACGGGCCTTTATTGAATTTTGTATGCGTGATGCTTATAAGTTCTATGGCTATGACTTTGAATATTGGGACGGTCAGCCGGTGAAAAAAGAACAGCTGACAGAATGGTTTGACAAATTTAAAATTTTAAATAAGCTTATGCGGGATAGCAGATACGATTTTTTTCTTTCCAAAACGGATGATATTATAAAAAAACAGGAAGAAATTGAAGGCAAAAAACTTTCTCAAGAGGATTACCCGCTGGTTCAAAAACAATTGGTGGAAAAATTAACCGACAATTATATGCTCCAGATAAACGCCAAGCGGCAGGTGATTGCGGAAATATTAATGCAAGATAATTTGCAGTTTATCAACCGCAACGGCCAGCCGCTGCATATGATGCCCATGCTGGAGCTTGACTCTGATTTGCTGGAAATGCCTTTGTATCGTTCAACAACTTTCCCCAAAGTCGATATTGAAGTTCAGGAATTTAGCCATGAGGAGATGAAACCACTTGAAGAAACTGACTAAAATATTGCTTTTAGGAGTATTGTTTGTTATATCGCTTGGTCTTTTGGTTGGCTGCGGCAATGAAAATAAAGCCAAAACCATTACGATTTATTCCACGGCGGAGGATTACCGCAACGAGCAAGCCCGCCAGATGCTGACGGAGCATTTCCCGGAATATGACATTCAGCTGGTGGATATTGACACCGGCACGTTGGCGGCCAAGTTATTTGCCGAGGGTTCGGAAACTGACGCGGACATTGTTATGGAGCTGGAAAGCACCTATCTGGAAAAGGTCAGCGACAGTCTGGCGGTTCTGGACAATGTGGATTTTAACGTGTATATGGAGGATTTGCCACCGGAACACCATAAATATGCGCCGTGGTATCGCCTGAGCGGCGGCATAATTGTTGACGCTGGGGCGCTGGCGGCCAAGGGGTTGGCTGTTCCGGCCAGCTATGATGATTTGCTGAAACCGGAATACAAAGGGCTGATATCAATGCCCAACCCCAAATCCTCCAGCACCGGCTATATATTCCTGCTGAACATGGTAAACGAGCGCGGCGAGGATGCGGCCTTTGCCTATTTTGACGCTTTGGCCGAAAATATGAGCGGTCAGGGGTTCACCACTTCCGGTTCCGGCCCGGTAAAAGCCTTGCTTACCGGCGAGGCCGCTATTGGTTTGGGTATCACTTATCAGGCTGTGGAGATGATCAACGAGGGCGGCAATTTGGAAATAATTTTCTTTGCCGAGGGTGCGCCATATACCACCGGCGGCAGCGCCGTTATCGTTGGTCGGGAAACGGACGCTGATATAATGAAAGTTTTTGATTATATTGTGTCTGACGTTACGCCTGCTGATAAGGAGCTTTACGCGCCAGAGCGTATTTATAAGGAGCAGGAAATCAAAGTGCCCAATTACCCGCAGAACATTTCTTATGGCAACATGGCGGGGATTCAAGATATTGAGCTGAAAGAGCGGTTGTTAGATCAATGGAATCATTAATCGTCAGCGGTATCAGCAAAAGCTTTGGCAGCCAAAAGATTTTGGCAAATGTCAGTTTTCAGGTGCAGCCGGGGGAGTTTCTGTCGATTCTGGGGCCGTCCGGCTGCGGCAAAACTACGCTGCTGCGCATCTTGATTGGGCTTTTGCCGGCGGACAGCGGCAGTATCACGCTTGATGGAGCCGACATTACCCAACAGCCGCCGGATAAGCGCAGTATGGGCATTGTTTTCCAAAATTACGCCTTGTTTGAGAATATGACAGTTTTGCGCAATGTGGAATACGCTATGCGTTTGCGGGCGGAGCTGAAAGCCGGTGCGCGCCAGCGGGCAATGCAGCTTTTGGCGCAGGTTGGCCTGAGCGAGCATGCCAAAAAATATCCGGCCCAGCTCTCCGGCGGACAGATGCAGCGCGTAGCAATCGCTCGCACGCTGGCCCTGCGGCCGGCTATTATCCTGCTTGACGAGCCGATGAGCGCACTAGACGTGGCCACGCGGCTTGCTTTGCGGGCTGAATTGAAACGTATTCAGCAGCATAGCGGCGCTACGATGATTTACATCACCCATGACCAGGAAGAAGCCTTTGCAATGTCTGACCGGATTATGGTAATGGGGGCTGGTGGCAAAATTCATCAGCTGGCCGCCCCGGCAGAAATTCTGCGAACCCCGGCGGATGATTATGTGCGCGCCTTTGTGCTGGATAACCTGCAAATTAAGATAGATAGCTTGCTGAAATACGCGGTGAAGTAGGGCCGAAAAATGAGGTTAAGAAGAAACGATAATACGCTAAACATTACAGCGCTTTTGCTGGGCAGTTTTTTTCTGGTGGCGGTGATTTTGCCGCTGCTGCGGATGTTTGCGGCCTGCCTGCGGGCGGACGTTGGCAAAATATTTATCAACCCTGTGGTGCGGGTGGGGATCGCCAATTCGGTTTGCGTGGCGCTTTGCGCTACCGGCCTGGCCGTTGCCTTGGCTATGCTGCTGGCCTGGTGCATACAGCGCACCAATGTTAGCGGCAAAGGAATGTTTCAAATTCTGTTAATGCTGCCCATGCTGGTGCCGTCCATATCGCATGGTATGGGGCTGGTGATTTTGTTTGGCGCGAATGGTCGGCTGACAAATTTGTTGGGTTTAAGCGGCGGTATCTACGGCTTTTGGGGTATTGTGCTGGGCAGTGTGATGTATGCTTTCCCGGTGGCTTATTTAATGCTGGCTGATGTGCTGCAATATGAGGATTATACGCCCTATGAGGCGGCGGCGGTGTTGGGGCTGCCTAAGAGAAACATCTTTTGCGCCATAACCCTGCCATATTTGCGCAAACCGCTAATAAACGTTACTTTTGCCACTTTTACCATGATAATTACTGATTATGGCGTGCCGTTGATGGTAGGAGGCCGTTATAAAACTTTGCCAGTAATTATGTATGAGGAAGTAATCGGCCGCCTGGATTTTGAGCAAGGCAGTGTGTTTGCGCTGCTTTTGCTGTTGCCGGCGCTGGCGGCTTTCTTGATAGATATGCTTTGCCGTACATATGCTGGCATCAATTTTGCCAGCCGCTCTTTTTGCATAAAGCAATCTGTGTTTCGTGATTCTCTGGCCATGGGTATTTTAGCCGTCGTATCGGCCGCGGTGGTTTATCCGCTGCTTTCTTTTGTGCAGCTAAGCGTGGCCAGCCGCTATCCCAAGGATATGAGTTTTACTCTGCGAAACATAATATCCACCATTGATAAGGGTGCGTTAAGTTATTTGGCCAATTCGGTGATGATCGCTTTGGCGGTTGGGGCAATCGGCATGACGGCGGCGTTTCTCTGCGCTTATCTGACGGTGCGCCTGCCGTTTAGGGGCGCCAGGTTTTTGCACTTAATGGCGATTATCTCTCTGGCAGTGCCCGGTATTGTGCTGGGGCTGGCTTATGTGATGTTTTTTAAGGGCAGCTTTATCTACGGCACAATGGCGGTGCTGGTTCTGGTGAATATTATTCACTTCTTTTCCTCGCCTTATTTAATGATGTATAACAGTTTGGGCAAGCTTAATCCTAATTTAGAAGCGGTGGGGGCGACGCTGGGCATTTCGCGGCTGCGTATGATTAAAGATGTGATCCTGCCGCAGGTTAGCGGAACTCTGCTGGAAATGTTTGCTTATTTCTTTGTCAATTCGATGATGACTATATCGGCAGTGGCCTTTTTGGCTAATGCCAGGACTAAGCCGGTATCCTTGATGATTAACCAGTTTGAGGCGCAAACCCTGCTGGAGGCGGCTGCTTTTGTGTCGCTGCTGATACTGATTGTAAATCTGGCGATGAAATGCGTTATTTATTTGCTTAAAAAATTGTTGCAAATTGGAAACGGGAGAAATTCTTATGAATAATTCGGCAAACGAAATTGCCATAGTTATGGCCGCAGGCAAAGGGGAGAGAATGCGCCCATTGACGCTGAAAACGCCCAAGCCGCTGGTTAAGGTGTGCGGCAAACCGATGATTGAAACAGTGTTGGCCGGGTTGCAGCGGCGAGGCGTGGGGCATATCTATGTGGTGGTAGGCTATCTTAAAGAGCAGTTTGATTATTTGACGCAAAAATATCCCCATCTAACTTTAATTGAGAACCCGGAATATGCTTTTAAGAATAATATATCTTCTATTTATGCGGCGCGCGAGGTTATGGGCGGGGCTAACTGTTTTGTTTGCGAGGCGGATTTGTATGTGTCTGATACCAGCATTTTTATGCTGGATTTGCCTGGTTCCTGTTACTTTGGTAAAATGGTGCCGGGGTATTCCGATGACTGGGTGCTGCATATGGCCGGCGGGCAAATTTCTGCTATTGGCGTTGGCGGCGAAAATTTGTTTAATATGGTCGGTATATCTTATTTTCGGCAGATTGATGCGGAGAAGATTATTCAGGCCGTTATGAAAATTTATCACGAAATTGGCCATGAACAACTTTATTGGGACGAAGTGGTGGACAGGCTTATTCAGCAGGGAGAGCTTAATTTGGCGGTGCAGGATGTTGCGGCCGGCGCTATTGTAGAAATTGATACAGTGGCCGAGCTGCAAATAGTGGAGGGGATTAGAAAATAGATTTTATTTGGCACATAAAATGATTGCCAATTGGCTTGAAAAAATCTACCGTGGTTTAAGCGGTAGATTTTTTTGTAAATTATATTTATAAACGATAGGGAATACAAGCTTCACGTTCGGCCTTTTCCACATAAGTCAGGCAGATTTTGGTGTCATAAAGTCTGGTCATTCTGCTTTCAGTGATTAATTCGGCGGCTAAACCGGTTTCCCAGGCGCCGTTTCGCTCTAAAATAGCAACTCTGCCATTTAACATCAGGGCATGGTCAGGTACATGGGTTGTCCAGATCAGACTGTAGCCCTCCTGGGCCAGGTGTTTAATTTGGCGTAGTACTTTAAGTTGATTGCCATAGTCAAGATGATTGGTTGGTTCGTCAAAAATGATGATTTTGGCCTGTTGAACCAGCGAACGGGCAATCATAACCTGCTGACATTCACCGCCGCTTAACTGGGTGTATATTTTATCGGCCAAGTGGCTTATGCCTAACTGGGCCAGCGCCTTATCCACCAGCATATAATCCTGTTCAGAGGGGCTGCTCCATACGCTTATATAAGGAGCACGGCCCATTGCCACATATTCACGCACGATAAACTCATAGGTTTTGGCGTGATTTTGCGGTACATAGCTTATTTTTTGCGCCAGCATTTTACGAGAATATTGTGATAAATCTGTACCGTCAATTTGTATATTACCTGAAAGCAGCCTGCGTATGCCGCCAATACAATCCAATAAGGTAGATTTGCCAGCGCCGTTGGGGCCAAGAATGGTTAGAGTTTCGCCGGGAAATAATTGAAAACTAAGGTTATGGAACAAAAGGCGGTCTGCATCATATCGAAATGAGGCGTTTTCTACGCTTAAACAAGGGCTTGTCATCGTTGTTTACCTCGCTGTTTAATCAAGAGCAACAATTTATACCTGACTGCGTTGGCGCAATAATAATAGCGCATAGGCCGGTGCGCCAATAAAACCGGTTAATATGCTTAAGGGTATATCGCTGCCGGTAAGATTACGCGCTAGATTGTCAATGATAATCATAAAAGCCGCGCCAAGGAAAATGCTGGCCGGAATCAAATGTTTATTGTTGGAACCAACCAGCAAACGCCCCAGGTGCGGGATTACCAGACCAACCCAGCCGACGGTGCCGGCCAGACAAATTGAGCAGGCGGTGAGTATGGTAGCCGTAAGAATGGCAACGCCGCGTAGTGTGGCTACATTAACGCCTAATGTTTTAGCGTCGTGCTCACCAAGCGAAAGCAGATTAAGCTGCCAGCGGATGCTTACCAAAACAATCATACAAAGCAACATTGGCGCTAATACAGGTAAAATGTCGTTCATGCCAACTTTGTTTAAGCTGCCCATTGTCCAAAATGTTATTTGAGCCAGTTGTGTATCCGGATCGGCGATATATTTTAACAATCCCTGCATTGATGAGAAGAAACCGCCGACAATCATTCCGGAAAGTACTAGCATAAGATTGCTTTGATTACGGAAAAAACGAGGAATTAAGGTTGTTATGCCAACTGCGGATAGTCCGCCAAGCAAAGCCAGAATTTGAATTGCCGCGCTGCCCCAGCCTTGCAGGATTGCAATGGAAGCGCCAACGCAGGCTCCGGCAGAAACTCCCAATAAATCAGGCGAAACCAGGGGATTTTGGAATATTCCCTGATAGGTTGCGCCTGATATTGCCAGGGCTGCGCCAACTAAAAACGCTCCGCACAGACGGGGAAAACGGATAACCCACACCGCGTTTTCGGTGTTTTGGCTCCAGGTTTTCGGAATTGACATTATTTTTGATAGAAGCACAGAAATAAAATCCTGAAAAGATATTTGGTAGCGCCCCCAACACATTCCCCAACAGAAAACTAGCAAAGTAATGGCGATTAATAGCCACAGGGGTATTTTTTTATCTCTTTTCATAGTGATTAAGCCGGCGGCATATGGTTGAGGATTAGCTGGATTTGTTCCGGCGTTAAATCATAGCCGTAGAAATTGCTGTAATAGTAGCGAATTTCCTCTTCAATATCCAAATCTGCAAAAAGTTCCGGTTGAATATATTTAGCCAGATACAGCATTAGCAGAAC
>CAQWMM010000048.1 GCA_948907985.1 uncultured Bacillota bacterium | reverse complement strand
AGTCTGAAAGACGCAGGCAGAGCTGATGTTGAACTAATACCATAGTGCAATTTGTTTTGATAAGATGAAATAATCTTGTTTCTATGGTATAATAGAAAAGAATATATTATATTATTCGCAAAAAGCCGGCATATTCCTGCTGCTTTTGCCGAACTTTGCGAGAGGGGTTGGATAATTCTTGCCAGAAACAAAGCAAACAGCTATAATTAGTGAAAATAACAGCAATATTAATAATGAGCAAAATTTTTTGCCGGGCGTGGTGATTTACACCGACGGCGCCTGTTCCGGCAACCCCGGGCCGGGCGGTTGGGGGGCGGTTCTGATGTTTGGGCGGCATCGCCGGGAACTTTCCGGTTATGAGGCCGACACTACCAACAACCGCATGGAACTGTTGGCGGCGATTTCTGCCCTGGAGGCGCTTAAACAGCCCTGCCTGGTTGATTTATACAGCGACAGCGCTTATCTGGTGAACGCCTGGCAGCGCCGCTGGCTGGACGGTTGGCAGCGCAACGGCTGGAAGAACGCTAAAAAACAGCCGGTGGAAAATCAGGATTTGTGGCAACGGCTGTTGGCTTTGGCGCAGCGACATCGCGTCGTCTGGCATAAGGTTAAAGGCCACGCGGATAATCCCTATAATAATCGCTGTGATGAACTGGCGGTGGCCGAGGTTAAGAAACACCAAAACAATTAAATAAACAGGAGCAGATTTAATAATGAAAATAAGAAAAAAAACTCTGGCGCTGCTGCTTTTTTCCACTGGTTTTATCTGTACGGTGGCGGCCAGCAGTCTGGTGCTTTGGCAAACCGATGTGTTGGAACTGCCGCATGGCCAGCAGACAGAGCCGGTCGTTAGTGATAATGTGCCAAATCAGGGTGCGCTTTATCCAGCCTTGCTGGGGGATGGCCTTTGGGGCTATATCAACGAACGGGGTACGCAGATTTTACCGTATTCTCCACAGGCTGCGCCGGCTTCGGAGCAGGTAGAGCCGCTGGCGGCCTATCAGGAGGTTCGCCCCTTTTTGGGCAAAACGGCCTGGGTTAAGCAAAACGGCCTTTGGGGCGCTATTGATCTGGAGGGCAATTTTATTGTGCCGGCAGAGTATGAGTCGATTGAGGTTTATAAGCATAGCAATACTTATTTTGTGGCAGCTTATAACGCGCTTTCTTCGCCGGTTTATCCCGAACCGAACACGGCCCTTTACGATGTGAACGGGGCCAAGCTTTTTGGGGTTTCCGGCCGGTTGGGGCCGCTTTGCGATGGGCTGATGGCTTTCTCCCGCAAGCGTGGCGAACAGGTTAGTTGGGGCTATATTAATCCGCATGGCGAAATTGTGATTGAGCCGATTTATGCCGAGGTTGGGCAGGTTTCGGGCAATTTTGCCCTGGTGCGTGATTTTGACGGGCGCACGCTGCTGTTGAATATTTATGCCAAAAATGCGGTGGAGGCCCCGGAGTTGACTACGGATAAGACGCCGGACCTGGATGTTATTGGCAGCCGGTTGGTTTTGGCCAAAAATAACGGTAAATTCGGTTATGTCAGCGTAACCGGCGGGGTGGCGATTGATTTTGTTTATGATCAGGCCATGCCCTTTCAGGGCGGCGCGGCGCTTGTCTGGCAGGCTGGCCGGGCCGGGTTGATTGCGCCGGACGGCTCTTTTGTGGTGCCGGCCGGGGATTATGCTTCGGTTTTGCGTTTGGGCAATGGTTTATATGCCTTTAAGGAGCAGGGCGCGTTGGGTTGGCGGGTTTATAATGCCGATGGCGGGCTGTTGCTGCCGGAGGATGAGCTGGTTTATGGCTTTGGCAGCTGGCAAAACGGCCTTTGCAGCTTTTGGACTGCTGATTATACCAGCTTTTTCAACATGGAGGGGCAGGTGCAGCCGGGCCTGCGCTTGGATTTGCAGCCGGGGGTTTTTCGGCTGGGCAATCTGTTTGGCGTGCAGGATGTTAATGGCCAGACTTGGTTTGACGAACATGGTCATACCGTTTGGAGCGTTGGGCGTGATCAACAGCTGACGCCGGAAGTTAATCTACTGACGGTGTTGGAAAACCGCAGCGCTAACTATTTGGTTTATTATCCGCAGACGGAAACGCTCGGCACGTTGGATAAAGGCCAGACGGAGATTTGGAGCCGGCTGAACCGGGTGTTGGAAGATAACGCGCTTGGTGAATACTATGAAAGCTATGAGCTTAGGGGAGAGTTGCAGTTTGTGGTGCGGGGCGATTTTGAATTGATTGAAAGCGGCGCGGTGATGACGGCGGTTCAGCATTTGCATTTGGATGATTCGTGGCGAACTTATGAGGATGTGCCCGGCGGGCAGGAGGATCATATCGCTACCGCCTGTTTTGATAAAGAAACCGGTCAGCTCTACGCTCTGGGCGATTTGTTTAAGCCGGGGGTTAACTGGCGGTCTGAACTTTTAGAACCGGCGCGCGGTACCTACAGCGTGCGCCAGGCCGGGCTTGGTTTGCCGGAAAATCCGGAAGTGCAGGATTTTTTGGAGCGCCGCCTGCCGCGGATTGTGGAATTTTCTCTGGGCCGGAACACGCTGACGCTTTATACCACGCTTAGCGACGGTTCCTGCCAGAGTTTGGAAATCTATTATCAGGATATTGAAGAATTGATTGATATGGAGGGCGAGCTTTGGCTGCGCCTTAAAGGCTGGCAAAATAAAGATTGAAGCCGGATAAAAGATTCTTGGCTGTTAGGGGAAGTGTTGAAAAATGGCTTTTAGATCTCTTTATGTGCATTGGCCGTTTTGCATAAAACGCTGCAATTATTGTGATTTTTTATCCCATACTTACAGCGAAGTTAAGGAGCTGGCGGCGGAATATCCGCAGGCTCTTCAGCAGGAAATAAGAATGTACCGCGCCTATGCCGGCGAGTTGGTTTCCGTTTATTTTGGCGGCGGTACGCCGACAGTTATGCCTGTGGAAGCGCTGGTTGAAACTCTGGAGTTTGTTCGCCGGGTTTTTGTGCTGGCAGACGACGCGGAAATTACGGTTGAGTGTAATCCGGCGACGGCAGACGAAGATTATCTGCGTTGTCTGCACTGCGCCGGTTTTAACCGGATTTCTCTGGGGGCGCAGAGTTTTCAGGACGCCGAACTGCGCAGGCTGGGCCGGGCGCACAACGCGGCGGCGATTGAAAAAGCGGTGAGGGACGCGCGGGCCGCCGGGTTTGACAATATCAGCCTGGATTTGATGTATGCTCTGCCGGGGCAAATTATGGCCGATTTACAGTATAATTTGCAGGCGGCGTTTGCTTTACAGCCGGAACATATTTCCCTATACTCTTTGCAATTAGATAACGACAGCCCCTGGGGCAGAAAATATGCTAAGGGTTTGCTGGCGGCGGCGGACGAGGATCTGGAGGCGGATATGCTGATATATGCCTGGCAGCGGCTGCGCGAACAGGGATATGCCCAGTATGAAATTGCCAACTTTGCCAAAAAAGGGCAGCGTGATTTCCGCAGTCGCCACAACCGGATGTATTGGCAGCGGGAAGATTACCTGGGCGTGGGGCTGGGCGCGGCCTCCTGCCTTTTTTTGCGGCGTTGGCAGAATAGCGGTTCTCTGGAGGACTATATGCACAGTTTACAGCGCCTGCACCGGCCGCCGGTTGACGAGGAAGAACTCACCATGGCCCAATGTATGAGCGAGGTTATGTTTATGGGGCTGCGTCAGGCGGCGGGCGTGGATATTTACCCGGTGATTGACCGTTTTCGGGTTGATCCGCTGCGTTTTTACGCTAACGAGCTGCCGCCGCTTTATGCCGCCGGTCTGCTGGAATATTCGGAAGACGCCCACAGCCTGCGCCTGACTTCTAAGGGTATGCTGCTGGCCAATCAGGTTTTTTTAGCGTTTATTCGGGATGATATTGAGGATATTCAGTATCGGCCGCCCGCGCCGCCGGAGGATATTATAATATGAAAAGTCATGCGAGCCAACGCAACAAAACTATTGCCACGCCTTTAGCGGAGGGCGAGGCTTATTTGCGGCGTTGTTTAACGGCGGAAAGTCTGGCCGGGGCTGTTAATTTGCCGCAGTGTTTAGATAAAACGATTGTGGGCGATATGCGGCAGATTTGCCCGCTGCTGCCGCCGGCCAGCGTGGATCTGTTGATTGCCGATCCGCCCTATAATCTGACCAAGTCCTTTAACGGCACGGTTTTTGCCAGACGGCAGGTTGAGCAGTATGCGGAATATACACGCGCCTGGCTGGCCGCGCTGGAGCCTTTGCTGAAAGTAACCGCCTCTGTTTATGTTTGCTGCGATTGGCAGAGCAGCTTGATAATTGGCCGTGTTTTGGCCGATTTTTTTCAGGTACGCAACCGGATAACCTGGCAGCGGGAAAAAGGGCGCGGCGCTAAGGCCAACTGGAAGAACGGTCTGGAGGATATTTGGTTTGCCACCAGGGGCGATGATTATACCTTTAATTTGCAGGCGGTTAAACAGCGCAAAAAGGTGCGGGCGCCCTATCGTGTGCAGGGCCGGCCCAAGGACTGGGTGGAATCTGCCGACGGCAATTATCGGGACACCTGCCCCTCCAATTTTTGGGATGATATTACTATTCCTTTTTGGTCAATGGCCGAAAATACGGCTCATCCCACCCAAAAGCCGGAAAAATTGCTGGCCAAACTGATTTTGGCCAGTTCCAATCCCGGGGATTTAGTTCTGGACCCATTTTTAGGCTCCGGTACTACCAGCGTTGTGGCTAAAAAGCTGGGACGGCGCTATATTGGCATTGAGATGCAGGCGCAGTATTGCGTTTGGGCCGAGCAGCGTTTGGAGAGGGCGGCGGTTCAGCCAGGGATTCAGGGGTTTGTGGACGGCGTTTTCTGGGAGCGCAACAGCCTTTAGGCGGCTGAATATTTGAAAAAGAAAAAAACTATCCTATATAAATAGAAAAAATGTAAAAAAAATTAACTTTGGATATTGACAAATTCAAAGTCTGGTGCTATTCTATTATTAGCACTCGATGAGTTAGAGTGCTAACAAAAACAACGCAAAGGAGGATGCCTGATGGATGAGCGAAAAAAGCAAATTCTGCACGCTTTGATTCGTGATTATGTTGATGTGGGCGAGCCTGTCGGCTCCCGAACAATCGCCAAAAAATATGGTTTAGGTGTTTCTCCGGCGACGATTCGTAATGAAATGTCCGATTTGGAGGAAATGGGCTTTATTATGCAGCCCCATGCCTCGGCAGGCCGCGTGCCCTCTGATAAGGGCTACCGTTATTATGTTGACAATCTGATGGAGCCGGAAGAAAAACTGCTTTCTGACGAGGAGCAGCAGCAGGTGTTTGATTTCTTCCAAAATTGCGCGGCAGAACTGGAACAGCTGTTTCAGCAAAGCTGCAAGCTGCTTTCCAGTATGACGAATTATACGGCTATGTTGGTTAAGCCAAAATTGGAGGCCAGCGTTTTGGAGCGCCTGAAGTTAGTACGGCTGAACGATAACCAACTGCTGGCGATTATGATAACTGACGACGGCAAAATTCATAACAAAATTGTCCGGCTGCCGAACAGTATATCTGACGCCAATCTGGCCGAGGCCGAAAATTTGCTGCAAGAGCGATTAATTGGTTTGTCTTTTGCACAGGTTCTGGATTCCTTAACGGCGGAGATTGCCCATCAACTGCTGCAAAGCCAAAACCGTTTGCAGCAGGCTTTATCGTTGATGAAACAGTTGCTTTTGGATTATAGCGACGAGAACGCCGACAACAAGCTGCTGATTCAGGGAACGCTTAATTTGTTGAAACAGCCGGAATTCAAGGACGTCGATACGGTTCGGGAACTTTTTACCGTTTTGGAAACTGACGATGTGGTTAAGGAGCTGCTTTTGATGGCCTCGCAGCAACGGCAGGGAACGGTTGTTTATATTGGCGATGAGTTAAGTTCCAAGGGAATGTCGGCGTGCAGTATGGTTACAACCCCTTTTTATGTTAACGGTGAGAAAGTCGGCAGTATTGGCGTGTTGGGGCCAACCAGAATGCCGTATCCCAAGGTTATCGCTCTGGTGGAAAAAGTGAGCGGTTTTGTCAGTGAAAAGAGCGGCGGCCATAGCGTAACCGAAGAATAATACAGATTTTATCGAGGTGAGACGATATGAAAAAAAATAAAGGATCGGCTGAAAATCAGGCTGATACCAAAACAGATGAGAAAGTAAATGTAAATTCGGCCGAAGACTTGAAACAGAACGATCAGACGGCGGCTGAAAATGCGGAACCGGCTGCCGGCGACAGCGCTGATTGCGCAAAGGAAAATGATCAGACAGATGCAGAAGAAGATAGCGCCGCCGAAGAGCTGACCCCGGAGGAGAGTCTGGCCCGTCTGGCCGCTGCTTATGCGGAACTGGAAAAGACTAACCGGGCTTTGGCTGCCGAAAAACAGGAATTAAATGGTCAGCTGGCGCGTTTGCAGGCCGATTTTGATAATTTTCGCCGCCGCACGCGCACCGAAAAAGAAGATTGGCAGCGTAACAACACCGCCGCCTTTTGCAGCGAACTTTTGCCGATAATGGATAACTTTGGCCGGGCTTTGCAGGCGCTGAAAGCTAACGAGGCCGACGCTGGGCATTCCGCCGGGGTGGAAATGATTGCCCGTCAGCTGGCCGAACTGATGGCTGCCAAAGGCGTGGAGAAAATCCCGGCGGTTGGCGAGCCGTTTGATCCCAACTGGCACGAGGCTATCGGGCAGGTTCCGGTGGAGGACGAGGCGCAGGCGGGCACGGTGATTGCGGAAATTCAGAGCGGCTACCGCATTGGCGATAAGCTTTTGCGTGCGGCGATGGTGCAGGTTGGTTCAAAATAAATAATATTGCTTAAAGACAAAGACAGTCTGTTGAGAGTGGTTCAGATTTGGACGATTTCAAGAGCGAGATGAGGAGGCGTACTTAAAGTACGTTGACGATTTGAGCGAATTGAAGAGTACAAAGATGAGCCGCTATCGATAGACTGGAAAATTAAAATATCAGGAGGAATCTTATCATGGGTAAAATTATTGGTATCGACTTAGGTACAACTAATAGCTGTGTGGCGGTGATGGAAGGCGGCGAGGCCGTCGTTATCCCAAATCCGGAGGGTGCGAGAACCACCCCGTCCGTGGTGGGCTTTAACAACGGCGAGCGTCTGGTTGGCCAGGTGGCCAAACGCCAGGCAATCACCAAGCCGGATCACACGGTTATGTCTATTAAACGGCATATGGGCAAAAAATATGAGGTAAAAATTGATGATAAAACCTATACGCCGCAGGAAATTTCGGCCTTTATTCTGCGTAAACTGAAAGAAGACGCCGAGGCTTATTTGGGCGAACCGGTAACCCAGGCGGTAATCACCGTGCCGGCTTATTTCTCGGACGCGCAGCGCCAGGCCACCAAGGACGCCGGCAAGATTGCCGGGCTGGAGGTTATGCGTATTATCAACGAGCCAACCGCCGCGGCGCTGGCTTATGGTCTGGATAAGGCCGACGAGCAGAAAGTTCTGGTATTTGACCTGGGCGGCGGCACTTTCGACGTATCTTTGCTGGAAATCGGCGACGGCATTTTCCAGGTGTTGGCAACCTCTGGCAATAACTTCCTGGGCGGCGATGATTTCGATAAGAAGATTATTGATTATATGCTGGCCGAGTTCAAAAAGGCGGAGGGCATTGATCTTTCCGGCGATAAAATGGCTATGCAGCGCCTGCGTGAGGCGGCGGAAAAGGCCAAGATTGAACTTTCCGGCGTTTTAACCAGCAATATCAATTTGCCGTTTATCACAGCGGATCAGAATGGCCCCAAGCACTTGGATATTACGCTGACCCGCGCCAAATTTGATGAACTGACCGCCGATCTGGTGGAGAAAACCATGGGCCCGACCAGACAGGCTTTGAGCGATGCAGGCATTTCTGCCTCGGAGGTTGACAGGGTGCTGTTGGTTGGCGGCTCCACCCGTATCCCGGCGGTGCAGGATGAAATCCGCAAGCTGATTGGCAAAGATCCGCATAAGGGTATCAATCCTGACGAGTGCGTGGCTTTGGGCGCGGCTATCCAGGGCGGTATTTTGAACAAAGAAGTTAAGGATGTGGTTTTGGCCGATGTTACGCCGCTTTCTCTGGGTATTGAAACCTTAAACGGCGTGTTCAGCAAGATTATTGACCGCAACACCACTATCCCGGTCAGCAAATCGCAGATTTATTCCACGGCGGCGGATAATCAGCCCTCGGTTGAGGTTCATGTTTTGCAGGGCGAGCGTGAGATGGCGGCCGATAATAAATCGCTGGGGCGGTTCACTTTGTCCGGTATCGCGCCGGCTCCGCGTGGTATTCCGCAGATTGAGGTTAGTTTTGATATTGATACTAACGGTATCGTTCACGTCAGCGCTAAAGATCTGGGCACCGGCAAACAGCAGGATATTACAATCTCCGGCAACAATGGCTTTAGCGACGCTGAGATTGACCGGATGGTGAAAGAGGCCGAGCAATATAAGGAAGAAGACGAAAAACGCCGCAAGGCGGTGGAAACCCGCAACCAGGCCGACGCGCTGATTTATCAAACTGATAAGGCGCTGAAAGAGCTGGGCGATAAAGTTACGGCGGAAGAAAAGGACGCTATTGAAAAGGCTAAGGAAGATTTGAACGAGGCCTTAAAGGGCGACGATACCGAGAATATCCAAAGCAAGCTGGAGGCGCTGTCGCAGGCATTCTATAAGGTTAGCGAAAAATTGTATCAGCAGGCGGCGGCCGAGCACCAGGCCGAGGCCGGCGCAGCCGGCGCGGGCAGCGAACAGACCGCCGGCGCGGCTGGCAATGACGATAATGTTGTTGACGCGGATTATAAGGTTGTTGACGACGAGAACAAATAATTATAAATAAGAGTATTGGGGTTCAGACTGCCGGCAAATTGCACTGGCAGTCTGAAACTAATGTGGGATTGAGTGATATGGCAAATAAAGATTATTATGCAGCCTTGGGCGTAGCCAAAAATGCGTCTGAGGAGGAGATAAAGAAGGCCTACAAGCAGCAGGTTAAAAAATATCACCCAGACTTGAATCCGGACAGCAAAACTGCCGAGGCCAAGATGAAAGAGGTCAACGAGGCCTATGATGTGCTTTCCGATCCGGAAAAGCGGGCGCGCTATGACCAGTTTGGCGCGGACGGCGTGAATGGCGCTTATGCCGGCGGCGGCGCAGGCGGTGGTTTCGGCGGCTTTGGCGGCGCGGATTTCGGCGATATTTTTGATATGTTCTTTAACGGCGCCGGCGGCGGGCGCAGCAGTGCGCGCCGCCAGAATATGGCCCGGCAGGGCGATGATGTGCGGCTTGACGTTAAGGTTAGCTTTGAGGAAGCGGCCAAAGGCACAACTCGCGAGGTTCCGCTGACGCGCTCGGAAAACTGCCCGGATTGCGGCGGCAGCGGCGCTAAGGCCGGCACCGGGCGCACCACCTGTTCCTATTGCGGCGGCAGCGGTCAGGTCAGCAGTACCCAAACCACGCCGTTTGGGCAGTTCCAGACGGTTAAACCCTGCCCGCGCTGTGGCGGCCGCGGCAGCGTGGTAGAAACCCCCTGCCCAACCTGCAACGGCAATGGGCGGGTGCGCAAACAGCGTAAAATTAAAATTAATATTCCGGCTGGCGTGGATAACGATTCGCGCCTGCGGATGTCCGGCGAGGGCGAGGGCGGTTATAACGGCGGCCCGTCCGGGGATCTGTACATCTTTGTAACGGTGGAGCCGCATAAATACTTCCGCCGCAACGGCGACGATATTCTTTGCGATTTGCCGATCAGTATGGTGCAGGCGGCCCTGGGCGACGAGGTGGAAGTGGAAACCCTGGACGGCAGGGTTAAGCTGACCATTCCGGAGGGCACGCAAAGCGGAACCTCTTTCCGGCTTAGGGGCAGGGGCTTTCCCAAGCTGCGCGGTTATGGCAAGGGCGATCAGAACGTTAAAGTCAGCGTAACAACGCCCAGCAATCTGACGGCGGAACAAAAGGATTTGCTGCGGCAGTTCGCAAAGGCCGGCAGCGGTAAAAAAAATGATCCTGGCAGCAAAAGCCGGGGCAAGGAAAATAAACCCAAGGGGTTTTTCAACAAAATAAAAGACAGCATTTCCGATAATAAATAGAAAAAGCTGGGATAAGGTTGGTTACTGATGATTTGGCAGGAAGTTAAAATTACTCTTTCTGACGCAGGTTCGGTGGGGGCAGAAATGCTTACCGCCGAACTTTTGCGTTTGGGTGTGGCTGGCTGGCAGGTGGAATCCGCCCAGGATTTGCGCCGCTATTTGCAGTCGGCTGATTCGCCCTTTGATTATGCGGCTGATGAACTGCGCCGCAAGGCCGCGCAGGCGGACGCTGATACAACAATTTTTACCGTCTATCTGGCTGATGATGAGCAGGGTGCGCAGATTATAGCCGCTTTGCGGCGGTTGGCGGCGCAAAACGATAAAATGCAGGTTTGGCTTAAACGGCGTGATTCGGAGGAATGGGAGGATAACTGGAAACAGTATTACAAGCCTTTTAAGATTGGCAGCCGTTTGGTCGTCTGCCCCAGCTGGGAGGATTATGAACCGGCGCAGGATGAATTGCTGCTGCGGATTGAGCCGGGCGGCAGTTTTGGCACTGGTCAACACCAAACCACCCAGCTTTGCCTGGAACTGCTGGAGGAGGTTTTGCTGCGTCAGCAGCCAAACCCCGGCAGGCTGCTTGATTTGGGCTGCGGCACCGGGATTTTATCTATCGGCGGTTTGCTGTTGGGCTGCCAAAGCGCTGCGGCCGTAGATATTGAAGAACATTCGGCGCGCGCGGCGGCGGCCAATGCGGTTTTAAACGGTATTGGGCCCGATCGTTATCAAACCTTTTGGGGCGATATTTTGCGGCAGCCAGATATTTTAAAAGCGCTTAGGGCTTGTGCAGAGCCGTCCGGATATGATATAATTACAGTAAATATTGTGGCCGATGTGATTATAGCTATGAGTCCGTTGCTGCCCGGTTTGCTGAACGAACAGGGCCGGGTTATCTGTTCCGGTATTATTGATAACCGTCGGGATGAGGTTTTGGCAGCCATGCAGGCGCAGGGTTTTGCCTTGCAGGCCGAGCGTCAGGCGGCGGGCTGGTGCGCAATGCTGTTCTTCCAGACGGCTGCAAAAGGGGGGCAAACAAATGGGAGCTGTTTTGTTTAGAAATATTCAATATTTAACGCCGGACTTTACGGTTGAGCGCGGTTTTGTCGGGGTTCGCGGCAAGGATATTGTTTATACCGGCGCGGTGGAGCCAGCCGACGCGGCGCAGTATGCGCGTCAGATTGAGGGCGGCGGCAAGCTGCTGCTGCCCGGTTTGGTGAACGCCCACACCCATTTGGCGATGACGTTGCTTAGGGGTTATGGGGAAAATATGAGTTTGCAGGATTGGCTTTTTAAGCGGATTTTTCCCTTTGAGGCCAAGCTAAGCAGCGAGGCTATTTATTGGGCAACTCAGTTGGCGCTGGCGGAATCTCTGCGTTTTGGCATAACCTCTTCCACCGATATGTATATGGATGTTAACGCCATTTGTCAGGCGGCGGATGACGCCGGCTGCAAAATCAACGCTGATCTGATGGCGCCGGTGGGCGGTGATGAGCAGAGCGAAAAGCCTTTTGCCGGCGCGGCGGCGGCGCTTAAGCGCTGGCATGGCCATGACGGGGGGCGTATTCTGGTTGACAGCTACATTCACGCGGAATATACCACGTCGGAAGAACGCTGCTTGTTGATGGCGGATATAGCCAAAACGCATAATCTGCATATGAATCTGCACCTTTCAGAAACCCGGCTGGAGCATGAGGAGTGCAAACAGCGGCATAACGGCCAAACGCCGGCGGCCTATTTTGCCAGGCTGGGCGTTTTTGATCAGCCGACGACGGTTGCCCATGCGGTTTGGGTGGAGCCGGAGGATATTCAGATTTTGGCGGATAAGGGAGTTTCGGTGGCACATAATCCGGTCAGTAATCTAAAACTGGCCAGCGGTATTGCACCGGTGCCGGCTATGCTGAAAGCTGGCGTTAACGTAACTTTGGGTACGGATGGCGTTGCCAGCAATAATAACCTAAACCTTTATGAAGAAATGAAACTGATGGCTGTTCTGCATAAATGGGGTAGTCAGGACCCGACGGTGATTACCCCGGCCGAGGTTTTGGCGGCGGCCACCATAAACGGGGCAAAATCGCAGGGGCGCGACAACACCGGTTCTATTGAGGTGGGCAAAAGGGCGGATCTGCAAATGCTGAATATTGATCAGCCGCATATGCAGCCCTGCTATGATCTGCTGTGTAATCTGGTTTATGCGGCGCAGGGCAGCGATGTGGAACTGACGATGGTGGATGGCCAAATCCTTTATCACGCCGGTGAATTTGCTACCATTGATTATCAACGCGTGGTGCGGGAGGTGGAGCAGCAGCGCCAGAATATTTTACGTCAGTTGTAAAAACAAAAGAATGAGCCTTGTAGGGGCTCATTCTTTTGTTTTATGGCTAAGCAACAGTATTATTTGGCTTTTTTCAGGTGGTATTCCGGGATTGCCAGGGTTTCATACTGGATTTCGTCCAGTTCTTCGTCGTCCAGGTCGCAGTCTTCCATATCAGGATTTTCGCTGTCTGTAAGAATTTCTGGCAGAGCCAGATTGTCTGCCCGAAAAGTTAAATGCCGCTTTGATTCTGGTTTTTCCATTAAATATGTAACCTCCCAATAGATCTGTAAGCTTTATAATAAATTAATAAAGAAAACGATAGTGATACTGTTAATGAAATCGGCAAACATACTGCCGATAATCGGCACCAAAATATAGGCCTTGACCGAGGGGGCGAATTTGTCCGTTACCGCTTGCATATTGGCCATGGCGTTGGGGGTCGCGCCCATGCCGAAACCGCAGGAACCGGCTGCCAGCACGGCAGCGTCATAATCCCGGCCCATAACATTGTAAATAACAAAGTAGGCAAAGAGGGCCATAAAAAGCGTCTGCACTAAAAGCAAAGCCAGCAGCGGCAGGGCCAGCTCGGCCAGCTGCCAAAGTTTAAGGGTAATCATGGCAATTTAAAACGGCAGCTGTATTCGCTAAGGTTGCGCATAAAGGCGGCTATGATCATTGCGCCAATATAAATTGGGAATGTCATCCCAGTTTTGGAAAGCAGCCAGGAAATAATTGTGCCCAGGCCCATGGCTATGGCAATTTGGTAGGCTGCCGGGGCGTAGTTGCGGGAGGAGCGATGATGTTTTTGCTCATCGGCGGCCAGTTCGCTGACGTCGGCCTGTACGGCGGTTTTCAGCAGGTCGTTTTTAAGAATCAAACGCCGCCCCAGAGGGCCGCCCATCAGGGAACCGGCAACCAGACCAAAAGTGGCGGCGGCGGTGCATAGGGTGGTGGCCCCGGCCAAACCGAGGTCCTCCAGCACCGGGCCGAAAGCGCCGGCTGTGCCGTGGCCGCCCACCATAGGTATGGAGCCGGTGCACAGACCGATATATGGATCAATGCCCAGCAGACTGGCCATGCCCAGCGCCAGGCCGTTTTGCGCTACAATCAATACGATAACGCAGAGCAGAAAAATCAGCAAACTGACGCCGCCGCTTTTCAGCACCTTCAGGTTGGCCTGGAAGCCCACAGAGGTGAAAAACATCACC
>CAQWMM010000047.1 GCA_948907985.1 uncultured Bacillota bacterium | reverse complement strand
ACCGCCCGCTTTTACACCTATGCCGTCAGTAATTATATCTTTGACTGGATTAAAAACGGTATCCAGGAACCGCCGGAACAGGTGGTGGAAAATTTCCGTTTCGTCATCAACCACGGACTGAACAACAGACTAAATCGTCTGACAGACTGAATACAGCCGCCGCCTTAATGGCAGCGGCTGTTTAACGCTGTTTTATCCTCGCCAAAAAACCCAACGCCACAGCCAGCAGCAGATAATAAAGCCCCAGAGCCAGCCAGCCGGGGCGTAAAGCATAGCTGAACGCGAGCGGTAGTCCGGACAAGAACTCCGCGCCCTGATAAAGCAGATCTGCCAAAAACCCGGCCCCGGCCAAAGCGGCATAGGCCAGATTAAACGGCAGCAGCGCCACCGCCGCCAGCAACAACAACAGCACCAAACCGGCGGCGCAAGCCAAAAAAGGCGAGAGCAGCAGGCCCACCAACGATACCGTGTTGAAAAAGTAAGCCGCCAGCGGCATAATCATAAACTGCGCCGCCAGGCTGACGCTCAACAAATCCGAGGGTACCAGCCGCCGCCAAAGCCCGGCGGTACATACGATGCCCGCCGTAGCCAAAAACGAAAGCATAAAGCCCGGCTGCCAAACCCAGCCCGGCCGCCACAGCAGCAGTAAAAAGGCGGCCAAAAGCAAACCGAACAGGCTGCCGCGCCGGCCTGTCCGCCCATCATCCAGCCAAACCGCCCAGCCGCCCAAAAGGCTCATAATCACCGCCCGCAGCACCGAGGGCGTTAAACCCGCCAGCAGCGCAAAAAAACCAATCAAAGCGGAAACCAGCGTCAAATGCAGCCAAAAAGGCAGTTTGAGGCGGCGCAGCATTAAACCGCCCAACATCGCCACATAACTGATATGTAAACCGGAAACCGCAAAAATATGAATAATCCCGGTTTGGGACAACACGCCGCTTTGGCCGTTGGTTAAAAAACCCCGCTCGCCAAAACCAATGCCTTTAAGCAGGGCTTTTTGCCGCTCCGGCAGCGGCTCCATGGCGGCAAAAAGCCGCGCCCGCAGAGCCGCCGCCAAATTGACCGGGCTATAGGGAGAAGCCAGCCCGGTCAGGCTGATTTTCCCCGCCGCCGGGCGAACGGAGGCCGCGGCGGCTTGACTGTACAAATAGGGATTAGGCCTTATATCAAAATTATAGGTTGTCTTAAAGTCGGTCAAAGTCTGTTGAACCAGACCGCAAATCGCCAGCCGGTCGCCAACCAGCGGTCGCACGTCCGAACCGCAAACCAGCAGCCGTCCCTGCCAGCCGTTCTGATCCTGCCCCTGCATAATAAAGGTATAATCCTCGTCCAGCGGATCGGTATTATCCATAACCGCGGCCACGCGCCCGGCAAACATCACCGCCTCGTCCGGCACGACGGCAAAGCTGTAAAGACGCGCCTGGGCCAAGAGGCTCCAAAGCAAACCCACATACAAAAAAAACCGGCAGCAGCCAAAACAACCGCCGCCTGAACCAGGCCAAAAGCGCCAGTGCGGCTGCCGCCGGAAAGCTGAACAGCAGCCAATCTGTCGGGAGGGGCGGCCGCCAGGCCTCGGCCAACGCCACGCCCAACACAAAAACCAGCATGGCCGCCCAAATAAAATATACTTCCACCGCCGCGCCAAAGTTCAGCCAGACGCGGCGCAGTTTTTCAAGCGTCATTTTTCATCATCAGCTATTTTTTCCGTTATTTCTTGAGCGGGTGTTTCTTTTTCCGATCCGGCACAGCCGCCGCAACCGGCGCAGCTGCCGCCGCAGCCGCACCGCTGCCGGCGTCTTTTTATCCGCTCCAGCGCCCACAATAAATAACTGAACAAAGTGAACAGCAGGCCGATTTTCAGCCACATAAAAACTCACCGCCTTAAAAGTTCACAGCCTAACTACGCCAACCAAAGCAACCCCAGATGATAAACGCCGAAAGTTACCAGCCAGGCCACCGCCAGCTGAAAGGCGGCCACAAAGCCGGTCCACGCCCAGCTTGCCGATTCACGGTGAATCGTGGCCAGCGTGGCGGCGCAGGGTATATACAGCAGGCAGAAAACCATCAGGCAAAAAGCGTTAAGCGGCCCGAAGCCAATTTCCGCCAGCAAGGCGGCAAAATCGGCCATACCCTCCGGCGAGTTGGCGTTAACTACGCCAAACAGCACCGCACAGCTGGAAACCACCACTTCCTTAGCGGAGATTCCCGCCAGCAGCGCCACCGTAATCTGCCAGAAACCCAAACCAACCGGAACAAAGAAAGGAGTCAGCCACTTGCCCAGCATTGCGCCAAAGCCCTGGCTTATATCGGCCACATAGCCCTGCGGCCCAAAATTCAGCAGCAGCCAAATCAACAGCGTGGCCACAAAAATGGTGGTGCCGGCCTTTTCCAGATAGTCTTTAACCTTGTCCCAGACGTAAATCCAAACCGTATGAAAATCCGGCATTTTATACTCCGGCAGTTCAATCAACAAATAATTCGGTTCCTGCTTTTTATCCAGCAGATGCAGCAGCAGCGAAACCAGAATGGCCACCGCGATACCGATTAAATACATCGAATAAGCCGCCAGCATAGCATTGGAACCAAAGAACATCTCGGCGAACAGAATGTAAATGGTCAGCCTGGCGTTACAGCTCATAAAAGGCGTAACCAACATCACCTTGTAGCGGTCGCGCCTGTTCTCCAGCGCGCGCGAGGCCATCAGCGCCGGCACCGTGCAGCCAAAACCCAGCAGCATGGGAATAAAAGCCCGGCCGGATAGCCCCAGACGGCTCATAATCCCCTCCATAACATAGGCTACCCGCGCCATATAACCGCTGTCTTCCAAAAAGGCCAGCGCCAGAAAGAGGATAAAAATGTTGGGTAAAAAGGTGATAATCACCCCCACGCCGCCGATTATACCCTCCACCACCAGAGATTCCAGCATCTCGCCTGCGCCAAAGGCCGAAAGCCCCTGCTGCGCTATAGCGGACAGCCAGTCGACGGCGAGTTCAAAATAGCCTTTCAGCCAATCGCCCACCGTAAAGGTGAGGAAAAAGACCAGCGCCATAATCCCCAAAAAAATAGGAATACCCCAAACGCGGCTGGTCAAAGCCCCGTCCAGCCGCTCGGTCAGCTGATCCTGCCGCTGTTTGTTCAGCAGCACCTCGTCAATAATTTCATCAATAAAGTCATATTTTTCGTTAATAATCTGGGATTCATAGTTTTTATCCAAAGTCTGCGGCAAATCCACGGGGTATTTTTCCATAATCTCCCGGTCGCGCTCCAAAAGTTTCAGCGCATACCAGCGGTAGTTACCCAGTCCGGGATATTTCTGCTGCAAATGCGGGATAATTTCGTCAATTTTATCCTCCAGCAGATCCGAATAAACCATGGCGTATTCCTGATGATGATCGTGAATATGCCCCTGCTGGCGGCCGCGGTGCTCATGAATCAAATTCTCCGGCGTGCAGCAGCCTTTGTGGTGCGCCGCCGCATGCAGCAGCACCGAAAGCCCGGTGCGTTTGCGGGCGGATACCGGGATCACCGGGATACCCAGCATTTCCGGCAGGCGGTGCAGGTCGATTTCCATGCCGCGCTTTTCCACAATATCCATCATATTCAGCGCCAGCACCACCGGCTTACCCAGTTCTAAAAGCTGCAAAGTCAGGTATAAATTGCGCTCCAACGACGAGGCGTCAACCACGTTGATAATCACGTCCACCTCGTCGCTGAGGATAAACTGGCGCGCTACAATCTCCTCCATGGTGTAGGAGGTCAGGCTGTAAGTGCCCGGCAAATCCACCAGATGAATTTGCAGATCATGATCGCGCACCGCGCCCTCCACCCGGTCCACCGTAACGCCGGGCCAGTTGGCAACTTTCAGATTTGCTCCGGTGAAAGCGTTGAACAGCGTCGTCTTGCCGCAGTTGGGGTTGCCGATAAATCCCACGGTTAGTTCCTGCTGCATTAAGCCTCGCCTGCCTTTCTCACCTGGATATTTTGGGTGATGTTACAGCCCAGGGCCAGGCGGGCGCCGCGCAGCTTGATAATCATTATGCCCCGGCCCTTGCGGTTTAATACCGAAAGCCGGGCTTCATTCGTCATCCCCAGGGCTTGCAGCCGCCGCTCCAGCTGAAAGGGCAGCCGGATTTTCTCCACCACACAGTTTTGGCCAATCTGCATATCTTTAAGCAGCATAAACAGTCCATCTCTTTTCTTTTTGCTGCCTTATAGTGTAGCATAAAAAGAAAATTTTTGCAATGTACTATATAAAAAACTATATAAAAAATATTCCGCAATTTTATACAAGCGGCGCGCCCGGTTTTCTGCTATCATAAACAAAACAACTTTTAGGAGGTCATAAGTTATGGAATTTATCAGGCTTTTTGAACAATTTGCCGAACAGGGCCGTTTGCTCGGCCCGGACAGCGAGGTGGATTTTGCCGGCGTCCCCTGGGTAGCGCACCCCGCCTTTGCCGGCGTGGAGTTAAAGCAGCTAATCGGCGCGGCGCAAACCGGCGGGCAGGTCAGCTTTCATCTGGTGCGCATTGCCCCGGGCTGCCAAATCGGCAGCCACACCCACCCCGGCCAGCTGGAAACCCACGAGGTCATCGCCGGCGGCGGCGTCTGCCTGAACAACGGCGCTGAAATAGCCTACGCCCCCGGCGTAATTTCGCTTATGCCGGCGGGCGTACCGCACCAGGTCAGCGCCGGGGCGGACGGCTTATATTTGCTGGCCAAATTTATGCCCGCCCTCGCCTAGGCCGCAGGCCGCCTGATAGGCGCTGGGCGTTAAACCAAGCTGTTTGGCAAAATACTTGATAAAGTGGCTTTGATCGCAAAAACCGGCGGTCAAAGCCGCTTCTGTTGAGGTCTGCCCTAGACGCAGCAGTTTTTGAGCCTTGCGCACCCGCCTTTGCAGTATAAACTGGTGCGGCGTTAAGCCGAACGTCTGCTTAAACACCCGGATAAAATGATATTTGCTAAAGCCCGCCGCCGCGGCCAACTCCGCCAAACTAAACGGCTGCTCCGGCGCGTCCTCCAAGCGCTGCCGCACCCGGCCAATCCCGTTATCCTCCAGCCGCAGCCTGACAGGCAGGCAAACGCTAAGCAGGCTGTAGGGCGCGTCCGCCCAGATACTGTGCGGCAGATAGGGCGGAATTATAAAAAGCTGGCCGGGCCGCAAAATCCGGCTTTGCCGCCCCGCCATCAGACGCAAAGAGCCGTCCAGCAGCAGCCCCAGCACAACTACAGACACATGGTTATGCAGCGGATAACAAATTGTCGAATCCCGGCAGAGTATTACTTCTTCCCCGCCGTCCGCCGTCAGATAGCGGACGTTATTATTTATCCCAGTCATCTTCTTCGTCCCAGTCATCTTCATCGTCATCTGCGGCCAAGTCGCCGATAAGCTGATTAACCTCGGCGGCGTTCATCTGGTTAACGCTCAAAATATTGCCCGCCTCATCGCGCAGAATTTTTATGCTGACCGCGCCCTCCGGGTTGATTTGCAGCCGGTGGCAGGATTGATCGTCAGTGTGCGTATCCAAAAGAACGTGAATTAACTGCCCCTGATAATAATAACGCCCGTCCTCTTCAATGGTTACACCAATTCGTGCATATTCGGCCTGCTGCTGCCTCTCCATTTTTTCTTCCAGCGCCGCGGCCTCGTCATATCGGCCGGCGGCTTTCAGCAAAATCAACTGCAAAGACTCCTTTTGGTCGACCTTGGCGCGCTCCAGCAATTCCGCCAACTGCTTTTGCGGCAGCTGATCCGCCAGCACCGCCAAAAAGTCGATTCTGTTTTCAGTGTAGGCTTTGGCTGCATAAGCCTGCAAAGCCGCCGCGTCAATAGCCATATTATCCAAAAAAACCGCAAACATGGCAATATTATTATCGGCATAGGCCTGGGCCAGATAGTCGTTTTGCTCCTCCTGCGTCAGTTCGTCAAAAATCATCGACATTCGCGCCACATCATTTTGCGCAAAATACTGCGGAGCCTGCTGTTTTTGCGGCTGCCAGTATTCATCCCAGTAATTTTCCCAGTCGTTTCCCAGATTTTCCCAACCGTTTCCCAAGGCTTCCCAATAATCTTCCCAATCTTTTGCCAATTCTTCCCAATATGTGTTGCCCAACCAAGCGTGATTAACAGTCTTATCGACAATTTCATTGACAGTTTTATTGACAATTTTATCAACGCTCTGCGGCGCAGCCTTGGGTATGGTATAAGCGCCGACGGCGGTGGCCTCTATCACAAAAAACACCGCCAACAGCAGGGAACAAACTGTTACAATTTTAGTTTTCTTCTTAAAACGCATAATAGCCCGCAACCTCTCTTTCAATAATTTAGTATTTTGACTTAAATTCAGCGCCGACGTATTTTGCCAGCCGCCGCCATATTCCGCCGCCCTAAACAGCATATCGCCATAGGCCGTGCGCCCGTCCGCGTCCAGCCCGCCGATTACCGCCTCGTCGCAGGCCAGCTCGCAGGAACGGCCAACCTCTCGCTCCAGCAGCCAAACCAGCGGATTAAACCAGTGCAGGCAAACCGTCAGCTGCACCAACCATTTATACAACATATCTCTGCGCTGATAATGAACCAGCTCATGCCGGACGGTATAGGCAAAATCCGCCGCCGAAAGTTCCACATTCGGCAGAACAATACAGGGGCGGCGCAGGCCCAGCAGCAGCGGCGTGGCCAGCTGGGGATTAACTGCCAGTTCCACAGGCTTTTTCAATCCCATATCCGCGCTGATTTCCGCCAGTCGGTTTAACAGTTCCAAATCCTCAACCGGCCTTTGGCCGCTGCGGACATATTGGGCAAAACTCTGATAAGCCGTAATTTTGCGCATCATCAGCAGCAACGCAACCGCCAGCCAAACCAGCCAGGCATAGTCCAGCCAAATAAAGTCTGCGCTAAAGCGCGGAACCGCCGAAGTGGAAGTCAGCTGCTGCGCGTCCAAAAGCGAAACCGCGCCCTGATACTCGCCAACCGTTTCCCAGTAAGGCAGTATGGCATTGGGCTGCGGCGCGTTGAACAAACTGTTCATCAAGTTGGCGCGCGGCGCAAAAGGCAGCAGCAGACGGGCCAGGGGCGCCAGCCAGATATAATACTGCCAGCGGCGGCTGAAACAGTTTTGCAGCGGCAGCCTGACCGCCAACAAAGCCAAAATCAGCAGCGAACCGGACAGCGAAAGCGATAAAACGACCTTAAATAGCTCATTGCTCCATCCAGTCAGCAACACGTTCATTGGCCCTCACGCTCCTTTGCCCAAAACTGCCGCAGTTCCTCATAATCCGCTGCGGATAACATATCCTGCTGAATCAGCGTCGCCACCAGCCCCTTGGCGCTGCCGGCATAAAGCTTGTTCAGCAAAACCCTGGCCTGCGCCGCCTGATATTCCGCTTGAGATACCACGGCGATATATTCATTGCGGCGGCCAATTTTGCTGACGCGCAGCAGCCCCTTTTCCACCAGACGGCTTAACAGAGTGATAACCGTGTTTTTCTGCCAGCCGCTGCCGCCGGCTGAAAGTCTGTCCATAATCGCGGCGTAACGCGCCCGGCCACCCTCTGCCCAGACAATTTGCAGCAGCGCCAGTTCCGAATCGGAAACCTGCGGCACAATTCCTGGCTGCATAAAAAACTCCTCCTTTCTGGCCTACATCATGTCGGCCAAATTTATAATAACATACTGTAGGCCAAATGTCAATGCTCAATCGCAAATTCGTCTTGACTAAATACTCGCAACGGATATATAATATAGGTAAAGATTTTTTATAAAAGGAGCTTGCCTATGAACACCAACTTGGCTTATCAGGAAGACTGCCGTCAGGAACTGATTAACGGTTATCCGGTAATGATGTCGCCTCAGCCGACCACCAACCATAACAGAATTTCGTATAATATTTGCAATATCTTTCAAAATCATCTCAAAGGGCGCAAATGCGAGGCCTTTATTGACGGTATGGCCGTATATCTTACCGAAGACGACCACTTCATACCGGATGTAACCGTTGTCTGCGATCCGAACAAAGTAAAATATGACGCAATTTACGGCGCGCCGGATCTGGTGGTGGAGGTGCTTTCTCCCTCAACCGCCAAGCGGGACCGCGGCTATAAAAAAGAGGTTTACGCCAGGTGCGGCGTTAAGGAATACTGGCTGGTCAGCCCGGCAGAAAAATCTATCGAACAGTATCTGCTAAAGGACGGCGAACTGATTCTGCATGACGTTTACACCCTCTACCCCGATTGGCTTTGGGAAAAAATGACCGATGAGGAACGCGCTGAAGTCCCCACCGAATTTAAGTGCAGCCTCTATGACGACCTGCTGATAAAATTGGTTGATGTTTTTGCCCGCGTTAACTAAAAATATTCTTGACATAAGCGGAAAAATTGGTTAAAATATAGCTAGTTGGAATTAATTATACAAGATACAAAAAACTTTACAATACTTTCTGCAAAAATTATTGTAATGTGGAGATGAAAAAGTTATGACTAATCAGGAAATTTTGCGCCATATTGACCACACCCAGCTGAAAGCGGTTTCCAGCTGGCCGGAGATCAAAGCTCTGTGCGAAGAGGCTATCGCTAAACAAACGGCCTCGGTCTGCGTGCCGCCGGCCTATATCAAACGGATTGCCGAAACCTTCGGCGATCAGCTGAATATCTGCACCGTGATCGGTTTCCCGCTGGGCTATCAAACTACCCCCGTTAAAGTTTTTGAAACCGAACAGGCCATTGCCGACGGCGCGGGCGAAGTGGATATGGTGATAAATCTGGGCGACGTCAAAAACGGGGACTTCGACCTGGTAACAGCGGAAATCAGGGCTCTTAAAAAGGCCGCCGGCGACCATATTCTGAAAGTGATTATTGAAACCTGCTATCTGACCGAAGAAGAAAAAATCAGGCTTTGCCAATGCGTTACCGATGGCGGGGCCGACTACATAAAAACCTCCACCGGCTTTGGCTCCGACGGCGCTAAAATTGAGGACATCCGTCTGTTCAAGCAGCATATCGGCGCCGGCGTTAAGATGAAAGCCGCCGGCGGCGTGCGTACCCGGGAGGATTTGGAAATGTTTCTGGCCGAGGGCTGCGAGCGTATCGGCACCAGTTCCGCGCTGAAAATTTTAAGCGACTGACACTTTATCAGGCCCAAACAGGCCCTCCCCTCGCCCCAAATTATGGCAACCATACGCTGGGCGGCTGGATTCCCGACTGGCGGCTCACCGTAAAATTTTATTGCAACAGGAGGAAAAACAAAAAATGAAGAAAAAGCTTTTAGCGATGTTATCCATCGCAACGCTGTTGCTGGCTTGTCTGGCTGGCTGCGGCGGCGACAGCAACAACAACAGCCAGCAGGCCAATAACGGCGCCGACCAACAGACAGGCGATAAAGGCACCGTAATCATTTACAGCCCGCTGACTCAATCCATGATTGACTCCATGTGTACCAAATTTGAAGAAGACACCGGCATCCATGCCGAATGTCTGGCTATGGGTACCGGCGACGCTCTGAAACGTATCGAAACCGAGGTTGATAATCCGCAGGCGGATATTCTCTGGTCCGGCACAATCGGCACCGTTAAAAACCGCAGTGAATATTTTGCTGATTACACCTGCGCCAATGAAGAATTCTTCTTTGACGAATACAAAAATGTGGAGGGCAACCTCACCCGTTTCGACACTATCCCCTCCGTTATTATGGTAAACACCGATCTGATCGGCGATATTGAAATCAACGGCTATGAAGACCTGCTGAATCCCGAACTGAAAGGCAAAATTGCTTTCTGCGATCCGGCCGCCTCTTCTTCCGCCTTTGAACATCTGGTGAACATGCTCTATGCCATGGGCGGCGGCGACACCGAAGCTGGCTGGGATTATGTAGCCAAATTCTGCGAGCAGTTAGACGGCAAGCTGCTTTCCGGTTCCTCCGCAGTATATAAAGGCGTAGCCGACGGCGAATACACCGTAGGTTTAACCTTTGAACAGGGTTCCGCACAGTATGTTGGCGCAGGCGCTCCGGTTAAAACCGTTTATATGGAAGAGGGCGTAATCTTCCGCGGCGACGGCGTTTACATCATCAAGGGCTGCCCGAACGAGGAAAACGCCCAGGCTTTTGTTGACTGGCTGACCAGTCAGGAAATCCAGGAAATGATGAACAACACCCAGTACAGAAGAACTATCCGCACCGACGTTCCCGCTGGCGACGCAATGGTGCCGATGGATCAGATTAATGTAATTACCGACGACGAATCCGACACGGCGGCACATAAATCTGAATGGCTGGATAAATTTAAGGATATTTTCACCCAATAACCGCTGACCAAAATAACGCAATAATAAATGGCAGCTCGGCAAGACTAGCTCTGCCGGGCTGCTTTTTAATAAGGAAGGATAAAATATGAGCGTAACAATCACAATCGACCATACCGTCAAAAAGTATGGCGACTTAACAATTATCCCGGATCTTTCCGCCAACATCCATAACGGCGAGTTTTTTACGCTGCTCGGGCCCTCCGGCTGCGGCAAAACCACGCTGCTGCGGATGATTGCCGGTTTCAACAGCATTGAGGGCGGAACTATCAGCTTTGACGATCAGGTAATCAACAACATCCCGGCGCAAAAACGCAACATTGGCATGGTGTTTCAAAGCTACGCGATCTTCCCGCATTTAACGGTGCGCCAAAATGTGGAATACGGCCTTAAACTGCGCAAAATCCCCAAGGCGGAAATGAAAGAACGCGTGGATGACATTCTGCGCGTAGTGCGTATTGAAGAATATCAGGATCGCCTGCCGGACAGGCTTTCCGGCGGCCAGCAACAGCGGGTGGCGCTGGCCCGGGCGATTGTTATCCACCCCCAGGTGTTGCTGATGGACGAACCGCTTTCCAACCTGGACGCCAAGCTGCGCATTGAAATGCGCAGTGCCATCCGCGACGTGCAGAAACAGGTGGGCATCACCACTGTTTATGTAACCCACGACCAGGAAGAGGCTCTGGCAATCTCCGACCGCATTGCGGTTATGAAACTGGGCGTAATTCAACAAATTGGCTCGCCGCAGGATATTTACGCCCGGCCGTATAACGCCTTTGTTTCCACCTTTATTGGCCACTCCAACCTGTTCTGGGCCACTGTGCAGAAATCCGGCAGCCAAACCTGGCTGGCTTTCCGCAACGGCTACACCATTGAAATGACAAACCTGGTACCGGAGGTTTTCAACGGCCAGCAGGTGGTGGTTTCGGTTCGCCCGGAGGAGTTCTCGCTGAACGACGACGGCATGGAATGTGAGATTATCAACCGCACGTTTCTGGGCAAGTATACCAACTACTTTCTGCGTTTCGGCGACGGCGTAGTGCTCGACGACCAGCCCAGCATTGAATACTCGCAGGATCTGGGCCATGTGGACAGGATTTTGGACACCGGCAGCAAAATCCGCCTGCGCCCTAACCCCAACAAAATTAACGTTTTCTCCGAGGATTTGGAACAAAGCCTGATTAGGGATGTGAAACGATATGACGAAGAATAAAATAAAATGGGACTTCTGGACAATTATCACCGTCGGCATCATCGGGCTGTTTCTGCTTTTTTTAATTTACCCTCTGTTAAGCCTGTTTTTAAGCGGCTTTAAAGAAACCGGCTCGGACGTCTGGACGCTGGAAAACTACACCAAATTTTTCTCCCGAAAATACTACACCGAGGCGCTGCTTAATTCTTTCAAGCTAACCGCCTGCGTAACCGTTGTCGCCATTCTTTTGGGCGTGCCGCTGGCCTATTTTATGTCCTTTTACAAAATCAGAGGCAAAGGCCTGCTAGAAATTCTTTTTATTATCTCCATGATGAGCCCCAACTTCATTGGCGCTTATTCCTGGATTCTGCTTTTAGGGCGCAGCGGCAGCGTTACCCAGTTTTTGAAAGGTTTCGGCATTGATACGCCCTCCATTTACGGCTTTGGCGGTATGCTGCTGGTTTTTGCGCTGAAGCTTTACCCGTTTATTTATATGTATGTTTCCGGCGCGCTGAAGAAGATTGACGTCGCCCTCTCCGAGGCGGCGGAAAGTCTGGGTTGCAGCGGCCTGCGCAAGGTCTTCACCGTTATTATGCCGCTGGTTACCCCCACCCTGGTGGCGGCGGCGCTGCTGGTATTTATGAACTGTATGGCCGATTTCGGCACGCCGGCGCTGATTGGCGAGGGCTACCGCGTTATGCCTACGCTGGTTTATGCTGAATTTGTCGGCGAGTCCGGCGGTTCGGCCAACTTTGCGGCCTGCATGGCCACTATCATGGTTGTGATAACGGCGGTCATCTTCCTGCTGCAAAAATGGTATGTCAACACCAAATCTTTCACCATGAGTTCCATGCGCCCCATTCAGCCCAAAGAGGTTCACGGCGTTAAAGGGATTTTAATTCATCTGTATATTTATCTGCTGGCCGGTTTTTCGATCATCCCCCAGTGCATGGTAATTTACACCTCTTTCCGGGCTACTCACCTACAGGTTTTTGTGGACGGTTATTCGCTGGAAAGCTACCGCAAGGTATTTTCCACCGCAATCCAGTCCATCCGCAACACCTACATATACTGCCTGGTGGCCATTGCCATTATCGTTATTTTGGGCATGTTTATCGCCTATCTGGCAGTACGCCGTAAAAACTGGTTAACCAATCTGATTGATACTATCGCGATGTTCCCCTATATTGTACCCGGCTCCGTGCTTGGTATCACCCTGCTGATTGCTTTCAACCACCCGCCAATGATGCTGGCCGGCACCTCTATAATTCTGGTGATTACGCTGGTCATCCGCCGTATGGCCTACACGCTGCGTTCCAGTTCTGGTATTCTGTATCAAATCAGCCCCAGTATGGAAGAGGCCGCTATCAGCTTAGGCGATTCACAGCCCAAGGCATTTTTTAAGGTTACAGCCAAGATGATGCTGCCCGGCGTGGCTTCCGGCGCAATCCTCAGTTGGATTACGCTGATTAATGAGTTAAGTTCCTCCGTTATGCTGTATACGGCCAAAACCCGCACCATGTCGGTGGCCATTTATAACGAGGTTATCCGCGCCAGTTATGGCACAGCCGCCGCGCTGGCCACCATTCTGACGATTACCACCGTAATCTCGCTGCTAATCTTCTTTAAAGTTTCCGGCAGCAAAGACGTTACCATGTAAATCAAGAATTAATCTATTTTCCATTGACTTTTATCGACCGTTTTGTTATAATTTCTATATAGTAGAGGAAAAATGTGCACTTTCTGACAAGATCAAGTTTCGTAGTCTGTCCCCCAACACAATATTAATTTATGTGCGAGGGCTGATTTTGGTTTCTTTCCCTGTTTTGACGTTGCCAGATCAAGTCCGTTTACTCCGCAAAAAATTATATTGGAGTGATCAGTATGAAGTTTCAAACTGTCCGCAAACGTATCTTTGTTACCACACTATTCTTAGTGTTGACGCCACTGCTGCTGATCTCAGTATTTTACTGCGTTTCCAGCTATAACACCTCAATCAAGCTGGTAAGCAGCGATATTCAGCGTCTGGCTTTGGTATCTTCCAACCGCACCAGCTGGGAGTTGGAAACCTATTTAACCTTAGCCGAATCTGCCGGCCTGAAACGTGATCTCAGTTCCGCCGACTTCACCAATGAAGAAAAATTAGCCACCTTAAAAAATATGACTGATAAATTCAACGTGGATCGCGGTAATATTATCGGCTTGGACGGCATTGAAATCACCGAGGGCAAGGATTTCACCAGCCGCGAATATTTCCAAAACGCCATGCGCGGAGAAAGCACTATCACCGAACCTTTCACCTCGGCCTTAACCGGTCAGACCACCACAATTATTGCCGCGCCTCTTTGGAGCGGCGGTCGTAGCGGCACCCAGATTGTGGGCTGCGTATATTTTGGCGTTGACCGCGACTTTTTGGGCACCATTATGAAAAATCTGTGTTTAACCGAGAACAGCACCGCCTACATCTTTAACAGCAACGGCGAAGCTATTGCTCAATATCAGGGCGAAGGCACCGATCCGGAAAAACTGGCCGTTAAGCATGACGAACTGCAAGCAATG